>JBOICE010000117.1:0-18287 GCA_050739815.1 Pseudomonas sp.
CAGACGCCAGCCCGGCATCGCGCAGCGCCAGCTCCATCGTGGCCTGCACATAGCCCTCTTTGCTGCCACAGTCGTAGCGGGTGCCGCGGTAGCGGTAGGCGTGCACCTTTTCCTTGCCCATCAGGCCCGCGATGCCATCGGTCAGCTGAATTTCGCCGCCAGCGCCGCGCGGCTGGGCGCGGATGCTGTCAAAAATGGCGGGCGTCAAAATATAGCGCCCGGCCACGGCCAGCGTGGAAGGCGCCAGCTCGGGCGCCGGCTTTTCCACCATCGCCACCACGGGGGCCAGCTGTTCGGCAGAACCCTGCACATCCACGATGCCATAGCGGCGCGTGTGTTCGCGCGGCACATCCTGCACGGCCAGCACCATGCCGGGCGCGCTGTGGTATTGCCCCACCATCTGCTGCAGGACGGGCGGCTCGCCCACCATCAAGTCATCGGCCAGCAGCACGGCAAACGGTTCATTGCCCACCAGGTGTTCTGCACACAGCACGGCGTGCCCCAGCCCCAGCGCCTTGGGCTGGCGCACATACACGCAGTGCATGTCGTCCGGTTTGATCGAGCGCACCACTTCCAGCATGGCCTGCTTGTTGGCGGCTGCCAGCTCGGCCTCCAGCTCGTAAGCCGTGTCGAAGTGGTCTTCAATCGCGCGCTTGTTGCGCCCGGTGACAAAGATCATTTGCCGGATGCCGGCGGCATAGGCTTCCTCCACCGCGTACTGAATCAGCGGCTTGTCCACCACCGGCAGCATTTCCTTGGGAATGGCTTTGGTGGCGGGCAAGAAACGGGTGCCCATGCCCGCCACGGGAAATACAGCTTTGGTGATGCGCGTATCAGTCATATTTCGTTTGCAAGTGAAAGGCCCTACTGCTGCGCATAGCCCCGGGGGTTGCTTTGCTGCCAGCGCCAGGCATCGCGGAGCGTGTCGGTTCGCAGGACGCCCAGCACCGATGCTGCCAGTTCAGCTCGATGATGGTCACGACCCAACTCGCGTGGCAGCGAGTTCGGCAAGCCACTGCTCCAGCCGCGTGATCAGTACCTCACGGTCAAACTCCCGCTGGCAGTAGGCGCGGCCGCGCTCGCCCATCGTACTGCGCTCGGCCGCAGACAGCGCGGCAAGCTGCTCCACCCGCTGCGCCAGTGCGTGGCCGTCGCCAGCGGCACAGACCAGGCCGGCCCCCGACTCCTCGATCACGCGCGCGCCCTCACCATCGAGCATACCCAGCAGCGGCAGGCCTGCGGCGAGGTAGCTCTGCACCTTGCCCGGGATCGTCATGGCGAAGACCGGATCGGCTTTCAGCGACACCAGCAAAGCACTTGCCGCGCGAAAGAACGAAGGCATGCGCTCGATCGCATGCCGACCCAACAACACCACGCGGTCTCCCAGCGCGCGGCGCGCGATCTCGGCGCGCACGAACTCGGCCGCGCGGCCATCGCCCACGATTAGCCAGCGCACGTCAAGCCGGTCACGCAGGCGCTCGGCCGCGTCAAGAATCGCTGGGAAATCCTGCGCCTCACCGAGGTTGCCAGCAAACATGACGTTGAAGGTATCGTGGTACGGTTCTACCTCGGGTGCGGGGTCAACGCACTGCAACTCGCCCTCAAAGATGCCCTCAGCCCAGCCCGGAAAGTAGCGGATGCGCGAGACATCGCCCGACCAGCGTCCGATATTGGCAAAGAACGCTCGCGACTGTGCCAGGATGCGGTCGCATCGCCGGTAGATGAAACTCACCAGCCCCCCCACCCAGCCCAGCACGCGCGGCGAGCGCACCACGCCCACGGCTGACAGCGTCTCAGGCCACAGGTCCAGCACCCACATGGCCAGCGGCGCGCGCTTGACCCAGCGCAGCAGCAGGGCCGGCAGCGCCGCCGTGATGGGTGAGGTCTGGAACACGAAGATCGCGTCAAACTGCCGACCGCGCAGCCGCCACGGCCCCAGCAGCGCGCCCGACAACACAAAGCTCAGATAGTTCAGCGCCAGCCGCACACTGCCTTTGCCGCGCGGCAGCAGTGGCACGCGCTCCACCTGCGCGCCCGCATGGCTGGCAAAGCCGGCCGGGTTGCGGCGGTAGGCGTCAAAAATGCGTCCCTCGGGGTAGTTGGGCTCGCCAGTCAGCACCGTGACCTCATGGCCGCGTGCCACCAGCTCAGCTACAAGATCATTGACGCGAAAGTTTTCGGGCCAGAAATACTGGCTGACTACGAGCAAGCGCAAGGCGAGTCTTTCAGGTGTTCTTGCGCCACACGATGCGGTTCACGTAGTCGGTGTAGCTGTGGATGATGCGCACCACCTTGTCTGACACATTGGGCATGCTGTAGTCAGCCACCTGGCGCAGGCCACGGTCCTGGCCACGTGGCTGCGTGGCCAGGATGGCCAGCGCCTGCCGCACGCGATCCACCTCCAAGCCCACCATCATCACAGCGGCTTCCTCCATGCCCTCGGGGCGCTCATGCGCCTCGCGCAGGTTCAGCGCCGGAAAGTTCAGGATCGACGACTCCTCGTTGATCGTGCCGCTGTCTGACAGCACGGCACGCGCGGAGAGCTGCAGCTTCACGTAGTCATGAAAGCCCAGCGGCTTGAGCAGCCGCACCCGCGGGTGAAAGCACGTGCCCGTGGCGTCGATGCGCTTTTGGGTGCGCGGGTGCGTCGAGACGATCACCGGCAGGCCGTGATCCTCGGCCACCGCGTTGAGCACCCCCACCAGCTTGGCAAAGGTCTGCGGTGCCTCGATGTTTTCCTCGCGGTGCGCGCTCACCACAAAGTAGCCGCCCGGTTCCAGCCCCAGCCGCGCCAGCACGTCAGACGCTTCGATGCGCGGGCGGTAGTGCGTCAGCACCTCAAACATCGGGCTGCCGGTCTTGATTACCAGGTCTGGCGGCAAACCTTCGCGCAGCAGGTACTCACGCGCGATCGAGCTATAGGTCAGGTTGACATCGGCCGTGTGGTCCACGATACGCCTGTTGGTCTCTTCAGGCACGCGCTGGTCAAAGCAGCGGTTGCCGGCCTCCATGTGAAAGATCGGGATCTTGCGGCGCTTGGCCGGAATCACCGCCAGGCAGCTGTTGGTGTCGCCCAGCACCAGCATGGCCTCGGGCTGCTCCTGTGCCAGCACCTGGTCCACCGCAATGATGATGTTGCCAATGGTCTGCGCCGCGCTGTTTGCCGCGCTATTCAAAAAATGGTCGGGCTTGCGCACGCCCAGGTCGTCAAAAAACACCTGGTTCAACTCGTAGTCGTAGTTTTGCCCGGTGTGCACTAGCACATGCTCGCAATGCTCGTCCAGCCGCGCCAGCACGCGCGACAGGCGGATGATCTCGGGCCGCGTGCCCACCACGGTGACGATCTTCAGCTTCTTCATGGCTTCACCTTCATCGCAACGGTATCCGGCTTTTGCCGGTCGAAAATCTCATTGGCCCACAGCATGACGATCAGCTCGTCATCACCAATGTTGGTGATGTTGTGCGTCCAGCCCGGCACGGTTTCGACTATGCGCGCCTCGCCGCCGTGCGTCACCAGCTCGTGCGTCTCGCCCGTGGCAATGTGACGAAAGCCAAAGTGCGCAGTGCCGCGAATGACAAGGAACTTCTCGGTCTTGCTGTGGTGGTAGTGCTCACCCCGCGTAATGCCCGGGTGCGCGGTGAAGTAAGAGAACTGGCCGCAGTCCGGCGTCTTCAGCATTTCGACAAACACGCCACGCGGGTCGCCATGGCGCGGCACCTCGTAGGCAAAAGACTCAGGCGGCAAGTAGCTGATGTAGGTGGAGTAAAGCGCCCGCACCAGCCCCGTGCCCACGGGCGGTGTCAGCAGCGAGGTGCGGCTTTCGGCAAAGCTGCGCAGCGTTTGCGCCACCTCGCCCACAGTGGTGGCATACACCGGCTTGGCCTCAACCAAGCCGCCGGGAGCGTCTGGTTTGACCAGCAGCCGCGCAAAAGCTTCCACCACGTCGTCCACATACACCAGCCGCAGCGGTGCGGCAGGGTCGTTGATGGTGAGCGACAGGCCGCGCGTGATGTTGTGGCAGAACGTGGCCACGGCCGAGTTGTAATTGGGCCGGCACCACTTGCCAAACACATTGGTCAGGCGAAACAGGTGCACGGGCGCGCCCGTGTCGCGGCTGTGCTGCAGCAGCGCGTTTTCAGCGGCCAGCTTGCTGCGGCCGTAGGGGTTGTCCAGCTCAGCCTGGGTGGACGACGCGAACGCCACGGGCGTGCGGCGGCCAGCGGCTGCCAGCGCGGCGCACAGCGCCTCAGTGAACCCCGTGTTGCCAGTGGCAAACTCGGCCACGTCTTTCGGGCGATTCACACCCGCCAGGTGAAACACAAAGTCGGCCCCGGCCAGTGCATCAGGCAGGGTCTCCGCAGGGGTGCTGCTGGTGATGCTCACCAGGTCGGTGTGGCCCAGCTCCTGCAGGCGCACACGCAGATTTTTGCCGATAAAACCTTCGGCCCCGGTGATGATGATGCGCATGGCGACTCAGTCCTCTGCCGTGGCCAGTTCGCCGCGGGCAACGCGCTGCATGAAATCGAGCTTGAGCAGCAGTTGCTTCATGTCTGGCACGTCCAGCCGCCGCGTGTTGTGTGAGTTGTAGTCCTCGGCGTGGGTGATGCGCTCTTCGCCCTGATCCACAAACTTGGCGTAGTTCAGATCGCGGCCATCAGGCGGCACGCGGTAATAGTCGCCCAGGTCCTCGGCACAAGCCAGTTCTTCGCGGCTCAGCAGCGCCTCGTAAAGCTTTTCGCCATGGCGGGTGCCAATCTCGCGCACCTCGTGGTCAGGCTTTCGCATCAACTCCAGAATGGCTTGGGTCAAGACCTGCACCGTGGCGGCTGGCGCCTTCTGCACAAAAATATCACCATTGACTCCGTGCCGGAAGGCATACAGCACCAGTTCGACCGCGTCGTCCAGCGTCATCATGAAGCGCGTCATGGCCGGGTCGGTGATGGTAATGGGCTTGCCTGCCAGCACCTGATCGACAAACAGCGGAATCACCGAGCCGCGCGAGGCCATCACGTTGCCATAGCGTGTTCCGCAAATGACGGTGCCCGTGCCCTCCAGATTGCGCGAGGTGGCCACCATCACCTTTTCCATCATGGCCTTGCTGATGCCCATGGCGTTGATGGGGTACACCGCCTTGTCAGTGCTGAGGCACACCACGCGCTTCACGCCCGCCGCAATGGCGGCCTCGAGCACGTTCTCGGTGCCCACCACGTTGGTGCGCACGGCCTCCATGGGGTGGAACTCGCACGAAGGCACCTGCTTCAGCGCCGCCGCATGAAAGCAGTAGTCCACCCCGCGCATGGCGGCCGCCACGCTGCGCGAGTCACGCACATCGCCAATGTAGAACTTGAGCTTGGGATGGTTGTAGCGCTTGCGCATGTCATCCTGCTTCTTCTCATCGCGGCTGAGAATGCGGATTTCGCGCAAATCAGACGCCAGAAAACGCCGCAGCACGGCGTTACCAAATGACCCCGTGCCGCCGGTAATCAAGAGAACTTCATTGATAAACATATCTATTCACTGCTGTTGGGTCAGGGTCATGCGCGCAAGAAATGGCTCAGTCAGCCTGGCGCACCCGCGCATCTGGTTGCCCCGGGTAGGCGGGAATCTTGACGGGCACACGGCCCAGGCGATCCATCTCGAACCGCTTGTATTCCCACATGCGGTACACCTCGGTGCGCAGGCGCGCCCAGACCCAGCCCACACGGCCCGCGCGCCAGGCACCCACCACCAGCAGGTGGTACAGAAACAGGATGAGATAGCGGCCGGGCATCTTCCAGAAATGCCGCTTCAGCCACATGCGGCGCTCCAGCGCATTGCCAAAAAACCGTGGTGGTACGGCCAGCGCATGCCCCTCAAACTGGCTGGCCGCCTCGGCCGTGGTGTAGCGGTTTTGTTTGGTAAACCAGTGGTCCAAGTCGGGGCTGTCAAGGTGCCTGATTTCGCTTGACAGGTCTCCCTCCGGCCCATCGCAGTGCGCGTGCTCGTTTGCTTTTACATTGCTGAATCGCGCACTACCGGTGCGCCATAGTCGCGTGAGTCGCAGAACACTCGGAAGCCTGGCGCCCATGAAAAACAGCCGAATGGGCAACCGGTAGGCACTCTGTGTCTGATTTTTAACAGCGGCCTCAATCTCGCGCTTCAGATCGTCGGTCAAGCGTTCATCCGGGTCCAGCTTCATCGTCCAGGGTGCCGTGATGGGAAGCTCGCTCAGGGCGTAGTTCCACTGATCGCCAAAACCCCTGAAACGCCGCTGCACGACCTGCACGCCGTGCCGCAGAGCAATGCCCACTGTGTCGTCAGCGCTGTAGCTGTCTACCAGAAAGACCTCTTGTGCCCAGCCTGCCAGGTTTTGCAGCACGGCCTCCATGTTGTGCGCCTCGTTCAGCGAGATCATTACCACCGCCACGGGCGCGGTGCCCGGCTTCCAGACCGGTGCGTTGTCGTTATTCATCCATCCACTTTCACCCATGCCGGGCATTCCCCACCTGACAGCAACCACCGGTAGGCTGCATCCATCTTCTGCCCAATGGCCGTCCAGCCATAGTCACGCGCCATCCACGCCCTGCCCCGCAGGCCCATGGCAACCAATTCATCGGCTGGCAGCTGCATGGCCGTGTCGAGTGTTGCGGCCAAGGTCTCGATATCGTTGGCAACCCACCAACCGCTGGCGTCGGTCTGCAAGCCAGGCCAGGGCGCGCCCTTACTCACTACGACCGGACAACCGTGGGCCAGCGCCTCGGCTACCACCATGCCAAAGTTTTCCGAGTGCGTGGGCAGCACAAACAGGTCTGCGCTCCAGTAGGCCTGCGCCTTCGCCTCGCCATACAGAGGACCGGGAAATTCCACGCGCTGCACGCCCAACTTGTTGGCAAGTGCCTTGACTTCCTGTACATGCGCTGCTTCGCCCCGCCCGGCGATTACCAGGCGCCAGCCAGGGTAGCGGTCCTGGAGTTGCGCCCAAGCTTGCAACAAACGATCCAGCCCCTTGGTTGGGTGAATGCGGCTGAGAAAAAGCAAGGTGCGCATGCCGCTGCCGTCCATGTGCCCCTGTTGAGGCAACAGGTCAGGCAGGTCAATGCCATTGGGCACCACGGCCACTGGGGCGGTGAAGCCTTGGGTCCGAATTTCCTGATATTCCACCTCGCTGGTAGCGTGTAACAAGTCGGCCTTGGCCAATGTCCGCCGCTGCAGCGGCCACAGAATCCGCTTGACACCAGGCGAACGGCTAAGCGCCCAAGGAGACAAGGTGCCGCGCGGCGAAGTGACCAGCTTGGCGCCCCGCCCCGACACCACCCAACCGGCTGCCACATTCACCATGGACCAGAGGCTGTGGTTATGCACCACGTCCACCACCGCCGACTTGCGCCACAAGGCGCGTGCCAGGCTGGTGGAAATGGCAAAGCGGTCCAGCACAGGCCACTGCGGGTGCAAGTCTAGTGGGACCCCGGGAATATCACCCCGCGCCGCCAGGCAAGACAACTCGACCTGATTGCCGCAGGCGGCCAGGCTTTGGCACAGGCGCGGCACGGAATACGAGGGACCTGCGGCTTCCTGATCAATGTGGGGAACCACATGAACCAGCCTCACAACTCTCCCCCTGCATACGCGCGTGCCACGGCACGCGCCCAGGCATGGCTGGCACCGCCAGCGCCATCGGTCTTACCCAGCTGCCGCAGCCACTGCTGCACCGGGATGCCAAACCCCGTTTTGGGCCGCGTAATCAACTCCTCGGGCAAGGGGCGCACTGGCGCCTCGGCCAACAGGCGCTTGTTGGGGAACTGGCGGAGTGCACCCAGCAGCGGCTGCACATCGCGCAGCAGCCACGCATCCACCAAGGGGGTGCGCAACTCCACACTGTGGTCCATGCTGGCCCAGTCGCTGTCGCGCAGCAGCTGGTTGCGCATGTAGGTGGTGGACTCGATCTGGCCTAGCGCCAGGCGAAGGTTTGGCGGCTGCGCGCCGCTCATGCCGCGCACCCAGGCGGCGGCGCTGAAGCCTTGCAGGGCCTCGGCAGCCAAATCGACCCCCATCAAATCGGGCAGGTCTTCAGGGCTGAACACGCTGCGGCGCAGCCACCAGGCACCGGCCATGGTGCGCGCCCAGTCCGGCAGGTGGCGCCAGCGGCTATTGCCCGTGCGGCGCGCCTGCAAATTGCAGACCGCCTGCGCCAACGCCGTGGCGCCCGGC
Organism: Pseudomonas sp.; assembly: GCA_050739815.1. Taxonomy (GTDB): domain Bacteria; phylum Pseudomonadota; class Gammaproteobacteria; order Pseudomonadales; family Pseudomonadaceae; genus Aquipseudomonas. The sequence continues at coordinate 8,189 of JBOICE010000117.1, forward strand.
ACACGTAATGCAGTGCCCCAGGCCGACACCAAACGAGGCAGCTGCTGAAAGCTGCTGTAGCCCTGAAACAACTCATCGCCCCCCACGCCAGAGACCACCACCTTCAGCCCCAGCTCGGCCACGGCCTTGCTCGCATACCAGGTGTTGATGCCGTCGATGCTGGGCTGGTCCATGGCGGCCAGAATGCGCGGCAGATCGGCCGCAAACTCGTCGCGGGTGACGCGGCGCACATGGTGGCGAATGCCGTAATGCGCGGCCAGGGTGGCGGCCACTGGCGCTTCGTCGTTGTGGCTGCCGGCAAACTCGTCATAGGCGATGGTGATGCCTTGCAGGTTTTGCGCGCCAGCCTCCACCATCATCCCGGCCAAGGCGCCCGAATCAATGCCACCCGACAAAAACACGCCCACCGGCACATCGGCCACCAGGTGCGCGGCGACACTGGCGCGCAGCGCGTCGCGCACGCGCTCGCTCACCTCTGGCGCGGGTAGCGTGACCGCGGGCGCGTTGCGCCAGGCGTCGGCAATGTTCCACCAGCTGCGCGAAGCGCCCAGGCGTCCGTTATCCACCCATGCGCAATGGCCCGCTGGCAGTGCCTGAATGTCACGAAACCGGGTGTGCGGCTCTGGCACGCTGCCTAGCAGCCAAAAGCCGGCCTGGCCGCGGGCACATGGCTCGCGCGAGACCAGCCCGGTGGCCAGTAGCGCCTTGACCTGCGAGGCCAACAAGACGCCCTGCGCCGTCTGAGCCACATACAGAGGCTTGATGCCATAGGGGTCGCGCGCGGCAAAGGCGCGCCGGGCCACGCGGTCCCAAATGACAAAGGCAAACATGCCGCGCAGGCGTGGCAGCATGGCCTCGCCCTCTTGGGCAAACAGGGCCAGGATCACCTCAGTGTCTGACGTCGTGTGGAACGCAACGCCGCTGGCCGCCAGCTGGCTGCGCACGTCGTGAAAGTTGTAAATCTCGCCATTGAAGACGATGACGTAGCGGCCGCAGGCTGAACGCATAGGCTGGTTGGACCGCGGGTCCAGGTCCAGAATAGCCAGCCGCTGATGGCCCATGCTAACGCCGTCACCATGAAAAACCTCGTGGGCATCCGGCCCGCGCTGGAGCATTTGCCGGCAGGCTGCAGCTATGGCACTGCCCACATCAGGCACCTGACCCTTACACAAAATGGCGACAAGACCGCACATGACTAATCCCTGATTTATTTCTTTAAAAGCCGTTCCCACGTATCGATAAATGCCCTGCCTGCAACCTCTTCTGCATAGCGTTGCTCAATCGTCTGGCGGGCGTGTTGACCCATGCGCAGGTTCAAAGTCGGGTCATCCAACAAAGTAGCAAGGTGCGTGGCCAGTGCCTGTGCGTCGTCCAGGGACACCAGATAGCCGTCTTCACTATGGGTGATGATGCCATCGGGTCCGCCGCTACGAGTAGAGATAACAGGCACGCCACATGCCATGGCCTCGATCAGAACCATTCCAAACCCCTCTTCGTTGGAAGGCAAGGCAAACACCGTGGCGTTCTGATACAGCGAAATCAGCGCCTGCCGATCAGGCTGCTGGACATATGAAACACGCTCGCGCAGGCCCAGTGCGTTGGCTCGCTGCCAAAAAGACTCTGGCGGCGCAGACGATCCGGCCATGACCAAGCGAACACGGTCAATGAGCTGCTGCGGCAAGCGCGCATAGGCATCCAGAAGCAGGCCAAGGTTTTTGCGAGGATCGCTCAGGCGCGCCACGCATAGGATGTAGGGATCAGCGATGAGGTCGCGATGCGGCAAGGGGTGCAATGCCTGAGCGTCAATACCAGGTGGCGCATAACGCAAGTCAAGATGTCGCCCGACATTGAGTTGTCGCGCATACTGCAGCATCCACGGGTTCATCACCTGAACAGCGTCCACTGCTCGCATGCCACGGTCGTCCAGACGATCAGTGATTTTAGTCATTGCCTTGCGCCACCACCCCCACAAACCTTGCGGCTGGCTGTCTCTGTGCCTGCGCTCAACCTTGACACGCGTCGCGGTATGTACGGCAACGGGCTTGTCCAATCCGCACACGGCATTAGCCCACGCAGGGGAGCCGCAGATCATCTGAATCACATTACAGTCAGCTAATAATTCTGTAAGAACTGCGCGGGGACGGTATCGCTGGAACTCAAATTCAGAGACAAAAGCCCCAACTCTGGTGTATTGCCTCCCCATCCAGACACCTTGCTCAGAACGCACTCCTTCACACCAGCTTGCAGGCAGCGAAAACCCGACGCTGAGTGGGTCGCGAGAAGACATCGACAGCGAGATTAGCTGATAGTCATACTTCCCGGATTTTTCAATTATTCGGCAGATGAAATCAGCGACCGATGGTACGCCACCACCGCCCTCAAGACTAGGAACAACAAGAGCAATTCTTTTCCGCCGTACTACGTCACAGGTCGCCAATGCATGCGAACGATTTTTCATGTGTACGCTACTATTTTGAACAATTCAACGTCGACAACTCAGTCACGCCCTTGCAGCGTCTTCTTGCTTGGTCCAACCTAGGGCACTTAGTTTCTCGGCCCAGATTTGCGCCAAGGCCTCCTCCGTAAACTGACCGCGCACTGACTCCCAAGCAGGCCAGAAATGCTCCCGCTTTTCAGGTGGTCCGGCAAGTTTCAGCATTGCTTCGGCCGCCGCTTCATCGTCATCAACCGGCACGACGTATTGGGCAAGCTCACCACGTAGATGCCAAACACCAGCCCCAACCTTATCGGAAGTAACAAGCCCCATCTCCGCCACTAGTGCGTCTTGAGCGGAAATTCCCCAAGGTTCACTATTAGCAAGGTGCAGAAACACATCGGAAGCATGAAAATATTTCTGCAAATCGCCATAAGCAACATAGCCAGGAAAATAAACATCTGACAAATTCTGATTTACTACAAAATTTTTTAATTCCGCCTCCAAAGCCCCAGCCCCTACAAGTATGAGACATATATCGGAATTTATTTTTTTCGCACGCGCAAACGCTCTCAGTATTGCATGCGGATTCTCCCTCGTCACAAATTTTGTCACACCTAGAAAAACTGTTGCACTGATTGCTATTCCAAAATATTTTCTAATATCTGCATTGCAGGAGTTCAAATCTCCTCGAGAAAATTTAGCTTTAAAAGAAGGATAAGGAAATGGCCAAATTTTTGGCTTTTCCATCCAACCGTAATAATTCAACGTTAACTCGCTTACCGGTACCAGCACATCGAATAGCAGTCTAACAAAAAATCTCTCAATCCAGAGCCTACCACCTGCACGAGCATTTTCAGAAATTAGATTTTTATCACTCCGCATTGCAACCAAAGAGCCTGAAAACCTGGAAGCAATTGCAATTATAATTTTTTGACCCCAAGATTGATCCTGCAAAACGACCATTTTTGGCCTATTTTTCCAAATTTCCCAGATCAATTTCACCCCCCCTTTTTTTCCCCTCGATAATTTGACAATTTGATAGTCATGAGGAAGATCAGAGAAATTAGGAACAAATCCAAGTTCTGGATCTATATCAGTACGCCGTTCCGAACTGTCATTAAGCAATGCAACAGCAATAGCCCCATCAGTTTTTCGACTCAAAGACGAATAAAATGGGGCATCCAATTGAGAAGGTTGCGATTGCACAAATAATAAACAATAATCTTTATAAATTTTCATAATAAAGCGTATTTATCTCAAAATAACCATCAACTCATTGCTCCGCTATACGCGCACCTTTTAATTGATACATTGCATAATTTTTATAATGACCGCGAAACAATAAAAATTGCACGAATAGGATCAACGGTAAGTTTCTGCAAAGTGAGATGATGATTGAGTCGAACGAAGAATCGATTGCGACCACGGTGTTGAGTATGGTCAGGAACACAGTACCCCCTGCCATTGACGACGCCGGCTGCAACAAAAAGAATAATGTGCGCTGAACAACCCCGACGAAGAAAAAACCTATCAAAACTGCAACAAATCCGCCAGCAAAATACAAATACGTAAAAGGCCCCATGGCGGTTGAAGAAAAATGGGTCATTCCCATCACGACCTGGTTGTACCAAAGACCCAATGTGCCCAGTGGCTTGTTTTCCCAAACAAGGCGCGGAATCCAGGCGTGGAGCGGCGCCAAGAACAAGTTAGCCAGAAACTCTGGGCTACCGTCCGGTAATGAGGGATTGTCATCGGCGAAATCGATGCCCAATGCAGCAACGTAACTAAGGTTAGAGCGGCTGGCAAAAGCAAGCAACGCGCTACCCTGTTCGATGAGGTCCCCACCGGTCGAACCGGCTGCGCCAATCATGGTGCTAATAATGCTGTCAAGTGACGTTCCCCGGAAGGCCGAGTTCTCGTTGCGCGCAGCGCGAAACGGTTCAATCACTGCATACGCAGCCATCGCGCCTGCAAGCGCGATCATCAGCCATTGCTTCGAGAACCGGCCTGTACGAAGATATTGACAGAAAGCCGCGATCACAAACGGTATGACCACGGCACTCTTGAAGCCACTCAAGAATCCAAATGCAACTTCACTAGCCAGCAAACCATAGAACCACAGCTTGGCGTGAAGAGAGGTGCGGCGCTCATAAAATTGCAAGGCGACCAGCACCAGAGCCAATTTTCCCAACTCGGAGCCGATGAACAGGTACTGGGTGACGGAACCCATGGAAATCAACTGGTCATAGGTAGCGCTATAACCGAACACCCCCAGCTGGATTTGCATCAAACGGGCGGTCAAGCTAACGGCAAGCAGGCTAGGCAAGGCCAACGAGCGAAGGCAATTAGTCTTTGGCAAAAGGCGAACCTGAAATCTGGTCGCTGAATCCAGATTGCTGAGCCGCGCTGCAATTGGTGACCAATATCCCAGCCACATCGCCACTGCGCCCAAAAGGACCAAGCACATCAGCTTGGCCATGGCCGGTGTCACCTCCGGCACAAGCCCCACCAACTCCAGTTCTTTCTCAGGGAGAAAGAACAATCCATTGGTCACGCCATACCCCATCACGAAGGTCATGAAGGAGCACAGTGCAACCGGGTTCAACAGCCAGCGTTCTGGATGAACACGCCGCAAGCGGCTCACTTCAAGCCACAAATACACCAACAGCAACCCGGTGTGTGCAACAAAGGCCAGCCTCGCATTCAGAACATCCAGTGCATTGAGCAGCGCCAGCAAAACACCAGCCGCACCCACCAGCAGCGCCAGAACCAACGGGGGAAACAGCCTGCTACCCCGCATTGCGCACTTGGTATTTGATGACCGGCATCGGAAAGCCCTTGTCACACCCTCCCAGCGTAGCAAGCAACAAATCAAGGCGATGGCGATACGTATGCTCCGCATGAGCCCGCTGCATGCCAGCCTCGGCAATAACCCGCCGCTCGTCCTCCCTCGGCAACCAGTGATCAATCAGCGCTTTTAAATCCTTCATGCTTCGGAACGCTACGATCTCCCTGCCATCCTCGAACAACTGCCCCAACCCGGGCCGCCAATCGACCAGCTGGAAAGCCCCAGCGCCCGCGGCCTCGAAGGCTCGCACATTCACTCCCCAGACTTCGCCGAAATGAAGATTGTTGACGACAATCTTGGCGCCGCGAAAGGCTCGGACCTTGTCATGATTGAGCACTTGGCGCCCCTGGTGCATTTTTGCCACCGGGCCGGTCGGTAGCCAGAGCGGCGGATGGTTGCCCCATTGCTTGACGTCATAGCTTGCCAGATGCTTGAAAAAAGAGACCCGGTAGGCATGCGAATTGCCCGCAGTGGCGACATCGCATCGGTAAGCTAGTTCTTGCCCGATGGCTTCTTCTGATAACCAATGTTTGCCCGGATTGAAACACTCCGGCAAATAGTGAACAGGGCTGGCCAGCACATCGCCCAGTACCTGCACGATATATGGATCCTTGAAGAACAACCGATCGTAAGGGGCATTCATAAACAGGCCACGCCCGACTGTCCCCAAATGATCGGGAAACCACATCGCCACCATCGCCCCGGTACGACGCTTCAACTCGGCCACCTCGGCCGGCCATAGAAAATCATGGCAAACAATGACCACATCCAGCGGGCCTGCGTCGGCAACGTGCCATAGTGCCCGCATACGGCGCGCGCGTACTACCGGCAGACTGTCTGTGGTTGAGTGAAACACACCGCGGACTTGATCGATACGCTGACCCACCCACCCCCCAATGCGGTTCGAGGCAAAACCGGGCTCAAAGCGGCGAAGGGCGTGCCCCATGGAGTCAAGGGTTTCAGCGATGTGAAGGGCAAAGCCTTCGGTGTAAAACTTGCCGATGACGAGAATGTTCATGCTTTCACCGGCAGGACCGCTGAATGTTTGTTCGGGCGACATTCGACGGTCTCGAACCAGTCGAGTGCTTCATCTTTAATTAATAGGTAGTTCGCTTCAAAAAAACGATCCAGCTCTGGATACCACCTATCGTATAGTTCAATATGACCAGAACAAATCTTCCCCAAGCGATATGAAATTCCTGATATCGCCTCGAATACATCCTTTAGATAATGCCTTGAAAATATCCATCGATGATTATATTCAAATTGAAGAACAGAGATACGTCCCTGCCTCAAAAGTGGAAGTGCGCCATAGATAACATCCATGTCATGTCCCTCAGTATCGCATTTGAAGAGGGTTATTTTTTCGATGCTATTGGCATTGCAAAATTCAGAAGCAGTAATCCGATTTACAATAATATCTCCCTCTGAATCCCCGCTCTCCGAATGCAAAGAATTTGTCCCCGCTCCATCCCCTACGATATTAATTGAAACATCACCCGACTCCGATGAGAGTGCCAACTTATGAAAATTGACAGAAGGAAAATCCTGTAAACGCGCGCGCAGCATTTGAGCAGTCGCAGGCACAGGCTCGAAGGCGTGCAATATAATATTAATTTTGTTTTTAATTCTTTTATCAAAGAGCAAAGGCAGCGACCAGTCACCTACATTGGCACCACAGTCGAAAATAATCAAACTTTCATTATTATATTTTCCCTCGAGGGCATTTATAACAGATTGCTGGACCATGAGCTCCCCATTGTCGAAAATATTGTTTGAAATATCACCGCGAGCGTGCATATACAAAGCACGCCCAATGCGATAGGAGTTCGACCTCCCCAAAACACCAGTCAAGAATTTTTTAAGAAGCATCATTTGCACGTGTCAAAATAATAAAAACGGGAATATTTCACGAAGCAATCAATTAGTAATCAATTAGTAATCAATTAGTAATCACTTTTGATTCGGTCATGTATTTCCAGAAGAAAATGCAAGCGAAAAGGTAATTTTCTACGCACCTTCCTGAGAAATTCACTTTAATCAGCATGTGTACTAATCACGCATTTGTATTAGGAAGTTTCTTTCAGCATTCGTCATCAACAACACTGAAGGCCAGTAGTCGAAGGAGATATCAATCTTGCAACCAAACTGACGACGAGGTCATGCGATATCCTTACTGACAAACTGATCACTCACCATACGCATCAATCGAGTCTTTACGTCATGCTCCAGCCTGTGCCACCCCCACATTGCGGAGATAACTACGCCGACCAAGGCTGCTTGATAAAGATAGTGAGAGAAAGACAACTGCAGCCCCTCACCAACAAGAAACATTAGTACCGAGGCAATACTGATAGTTACCGGCAAAAGAGAAGTGACCGTCCAACCAACCCGATGTCGCAATAACTTGCCACCAAGGAAATACCGCGCTTGCATCAGCAGTGCAAACAATTCTCCCCCCAGTACCCCTGCGCCGAAACCTGCGAGCCCCGATGAAAAAAAGAGAACTGTCCCCATTACCACGCTAAGAACCCCTTTGCCTGCGGCGGCGATCAATACGACTCTTAGGCTATTGATTCCGTTGAAGTAAAGTGTCATCAGACCGCCTGCGTTGGCAATGACAACGGCCGCAAGCAGCAGACAAAGCAGCGTCTTGTCAAACACTACAGCATGTGCAGTCCAGTAACCATACATCGATTCAATGAGCGGGAAGGTAATGAGAACTCCAAGGTTGACGATCGAACCAACCAGCACCCAGTAGGCTTGACTAATGCTTATAAGTTTACCGCCTTGACTGGTAGCGTGGTATCTGACAACGTCTGGCACCAAGGGCGTGCTCAGAACGTTTGTCACATTGGTCCAAAGGTTGGCCAGTGTCCGCGCTGTGGTGAAAATAGGCACTGCTGCTGGACCTGAAAGGATTGAAACCAGCATCACAGTGCCGTTGGTCAAGCCCTGCTGAATGAGGTTACTGGCCGCCAACGCCATGGAGCTGCCCAAGTCCTTTAGCGCGACACGGGGTCGAACCCCCCGCCACCAAGGATAAAAATCGGGTAACTTTTGACGAATATAAATGGCTGAGGCGAGATAGATTGACGCCTGCACAAAAGCAAACAACAGGCTTGTTTGGATCATATTGAACCGCAGCATGGCAGCCAATATGATCGCGACGAACTGACTGACCTGAAACCCCATGCCCCACCAAGCTGCCTGATACATAAAGCCTGCGGGTATCAGCAGTCGATGAACGATTCCCAGATAGGGCCCCGACAAGGCCCAAGTGCAGACCAATACCAGCAAAGCAAGGCGAGATTGATGATCTGCCGCTGAGACACCCAACCCAGTCGCCGTAACCTCTACAAGTGTTGCCAGCAGGCCAATGACCAACTGGAGAACAGCAATAATCGCAACACCAGCTGTCGCCGACGCCAGGTGATGGCGCAGTTCGGTTTGATCTTGGTGGTAAAGATAATTCAACTTGTTACCCACGTAGGACACAAGCCCCGCATCCAGTGAGCGAATCAACATGAATGCGGCATAGAGAGCCAGCCAGCTACCATAAGTTTCTTTACCCCAATATTTGAGGCAAATGGGCACTGAAACTAGCTGAAATCCAATGGACGTGAGGGTTGAAAGGCCAGTAACCAAAGAAACCTTGGCTGCACGGTGCTCTATCCCGTTACGGCTCATCTAAACCCACCGCAGAAGCATGCTGCGCATCAAACGCAATGGCCACAAGTCATACGGTGTCGATGACTCTTGGCTTGACGTGATCATTCCTGGTTTTTTTCGGACGACGGCATAGCTTAGCCATTTGATAGTTTCCAGGCTTAGTTTGAGTCTGAAAGCCCACCATTGAAATCGGCCGGCAATCGTATTCCGATTCAGGTAATCCAAGCGATTCTGGGCATGAATTTCATAAAGAAAACGTTGCCGCTTCCAGGACCAGGCTGAGCCTGTATAAATGTCGGGGTAATAGGCGGGGCGCTGGTGCCGCACAGTAATAACCGGCTCAGACACATAGCCCACAGGCCAGCGCATCGCAAGGCGCATCCATAGATCAATGTCCGCCAGCAAGCCAAATTGCTCGTGCATGCCCCCAGTCTCTACCCAAGCCGTACGTCGGATCATCGCGGTACCCCGCACAACGCAACCCCAACGTCGGAAAAGATATTTCTCCAACAGCCACTTTCCATCGATACACTCGCCTGGCATAGGTTCTTGGTAGACGAAATCACTCTCAAATACGCCGTATGGGTTGAACACAAATGCAACGTCTGCGCGACGTTCCAGTAGTTCTCCCCACTTCTCCAACAGATCCTGGCGGTAGAGATCATCGTGATGCAGCAAGGCGATGTAAGGACGATCAGATTGCAATGCTGCAAAGTTGGCGTTGCCAGGCATTCCCATGTTGTGTGGGGTACGTACCGGTTTGATCCTGGCGTCTTTTGCTGCGAGTTCAACGATCCGCTCCCACGTACCATCACTTGAGCAATCATCACTGACAATGACCTCGTAGCCTGTGATGGTCTGGTCAAGAATGGACCTCAGGGTCGATTCGATCACATCTACATGGTTGTATGTCAGAAGGCATACGGATATTTTTTTACCCAACATACCGTTCATTTTTTGATGGCCTCAATAAGTACCTGGCCACCAAACAAATTTGGCCAATTGCGACAGCCCCACCGATCCAGCGACTCAGACCACAGCTTCGGAAGCACATATCTGCGCAAAAACCAAAGCGGCACACTCCCTGTAGAAAACTTGCGAGACAGTACCAACGAACTAGATTTGGACAACAAGTACTTGTC
>JBOICE010000118.1:0-2053 GCA_050739815.1 Pseudomonas sp.
AGGAGTTCCCGGAGTACTACTCGTCCTTCCAGATCAACGGTTTCAACGGCGTGCAGGCTGGGATCGGCGGCTTCCTGCTCAAACCCTGGGACGAGCGGGAACGCACGCAGATGGAGCTGCTCCAGGAGGTGCAAGGCAAGCTCAGCGAGATTCCGGGCTTGCAAATCTTCGGCTTTAACCTGCCGTCGCTGCCAGGTACCGGTGAGGGGCTGCCGTTCCAGTTCGTGGTCAACACACCGAACGACTACGAGTCATTGCTGCAGGTGGCGGAACGCATCAAGCAACGCGCAGAGGCTTCCGGCAAGTTTGCCTTCGTCGATGTCGATCTGGCCTTCGACAAGCCCGAGGTGGTGGTCGATATCGACCGTGCCAAAGCCGCACAGATGGGCGTATCCATGGAAGACTTGGGCCTGACCTTATCGACCCTGCTCGGCGAAGGCGAAATCAACCGTTTCACCATCGACGGTCGCAGCTACAAGGTGATCGCCCAGGTCGAACGCGCCTACCGCGACAACCCGGGCTGGCTCAGCAATTACTACGTGAAGAACGCCAGCGGCGAGATGCTGCCACTGTCGACCCTGATCAAGGTGCATGACCAGGCGCGGCCTACCCAGTTGAACCAGTTCCAGCAACTCAACTCTGCGATCATCCAGGGCTTCCCGATGGTCAGCATGGGCGAGGCCATCGAATCCGTCCGGCAGATCGCCGAAGAAGAAGCGCCGCGCGGCTTTGCCTTCGATTACGCCGGTGCTTCACGCCAGTACGTGCAGGAAGGCAGCGCGCTATACGTTACCTTCGCCCTGGCGTTGGCGCTGATTTTCCTGGTGCTGGCCGCGCAGTTCGAGAGTTTCCGTGACCCGCTGGTGATCATGGTGACGGTACCGCTGTCGATTTGTGGGGCGCTGATCCCGTTGTTCCTCGGTTTCTCCACTATGAACATCTACACCCAGGTAGGCCTGGTGACCTTGATCGGTTTGATCACCAAGCACGGCATTCTGATCGTCGAGTTTGCCAATCAGCTACGTCGCGAGAAGGGCCTGTCTCCCCGCGATGCGGTGGAAGAAGCCGCCTCGATCCGCCTGCGACCGGTACTGATGACCACTGCAGCGATGGTCTTTGGCATGGTGCCGTTGATTCTCGCCAGCGGTGCGGGGGCGGTAAGCCGTTTCGATATTGGCCTGGTGATCGCCACCGGTATGTCGGTCGGCACCCTGTTCACTCTGTTTGTTCTGCCCTGTGTTTACAGCTTGCTCGCCAAGCCGGATGCGTCGCCAAAAGCAGAACAGCAAGCCGAGCCGGTATCGACCCACTAATCGAGCCCAACAAAAAAAGCCCCGCGAATGCGGGGCTTTTGGTTTATGTGCAAATTGTGCAAGCGCGAAAGTACAGTACGGCTCAGCTTCACCGCGTCCCACCTTGGGACAGGCCGAACATCAGCAGCAACAAGTCCTGATCCGGACGCACCTGCATTTTGACTTTAGCGTTAGCCGGCACCGGACAAAGACCTAAACCATTCTGCGCGCTCAGCACCTCCGGACTAGGCTCCTGCCAGGCCGCGACGGCAAGGGTAGCCACCCCCAAGGCTCCTACGAGGAACAAACCTCGTGCGATTTCTAGCTTCATGATTGCAACCCCTTGATAGCGCTGCCAAACGCTGTTTCGTAACCGTAGATCAGTTGTTGCCAACCCGCTGAGCTCCACGACGAATGGCGCTTCAGCTGCTGCAAGAGGCGATGGGCGCGCTGTACACCACTCTCGCCACCAGGTTGCCGGTTCGGCTCTTCCCCCCTTCGCCGTGCTGGTGCCAGCAGTGTTCGAACTGCTCTGGTGGTGCAAATGTCGGAGTCGAATACAGCACTTCACTCATGCCTCATTACCTTTTGCGCACTACATAAACCCGCCCCATGGCATACAGCGGCATGAAGTCCAAATGATCGACCGACCTTAACGAGCGCGCTGTAAACAACAGGTCAAAGTCATGTGAAAGTTTCGTCAAATGTAATCTCGCAGCAAGCTGAACGGACCTTCGACTCGCGCAAGGACAGTAAGTTAC
>JBOICE010000119.1:0-4901 GCA_050739815.1 Pseudomonas sp.
GAGAAGCGCGCGCGGCGGCTTCGCTCTGCTGGCCAGCGTGGGGTGCGTACCGAGTGGCGTTTGCGCCGCGGTCAGGAACGTGATGGCGTCCGCTGGATACTGTCCACGCGGATCATCCAGCCCGCGAAACGAAGCCGCATCGGCGCCCGGCACCAGCATCGCGCTGCGCAGCCAACCGGCCAGCGCGCGACGCACCGCAGCGGCTCGTGTGTCCGCCGACTCGCGCGCCACACGCTGCGACTGGTCGGCCAGCGCGCCAAACGCGGCGTACCCAATGACCGCCACGATCGAGGCAATGCTCAGCGCGACCAGCACCTCGATCAGCGTCATGCCGGCCCGGGCCCTCATGATTCCAGCCTGCGCGCGACGCGGTACATGCGCGTCCGCAACTCATGGCTGCCGTCGCTCCAGGACACGCGTACTGCCACGTCGTACAGATTGCGGCTGCCCAGCTGCGCAGACACGGTTGCGGCCCAGGCATAACGATCGAAGGGCGGCAGGAACGAGCCACCTTTCAGCGAATCGGCAAGCGGCACGAGCTCATCCGGCGTGAGTGTCTCCAGCTTCAGCAGTCGCTCGCGCGCCAGTTCGTCCGCCGTGATCAGCAACTCGGCCCGCTCGGTCACGCGCAGCTGCGCGCCTACGGAAGAGAAGAGCGCGACGGCAACCACGCTCACGATCATGAGCGCGGCCATCGCCTCGAGCAGCACGAAACCTGGGCGGTCAGTACGCACGGACGGCTCCCGTCCAGGCATCGAGCGTGATCACACGCACACCGTGCTGGCTGAGCAGAACAAGCGTATCGGCTGAGGATTCCGCGGTCGGAGCGAAGCGGAAGTAAAGCCTGGCCCTGTTCGTTCCGATACTGACGCCGGCGGACAGATTCAGCGTGTCCGTGTGCACCTGCCCCTGGGCACCCTCGATCCAGTACCGCCTCGTCGCAGGGTCGAGGGTCAGGCGGTGTGTTGATCCCGAACGGGCGGCGCGCAGTCGCGCATCGTTGAGCACGCCCATGATTTCAGCGCTGGCACGGGCCAGCGGATCGCTCGAGCCGTCGAGCAGGCGCGGCACGGTCACGGCTGAGGCGAGGCCGATGACGGCGAGCACGACCAGCAGCTCCAGCAGCGTGAAGCCCGGCCTCATCGCAACCCACCCGCGTTGATGCCGTACACCGCCTGCAACAGCGCCAGCGCCACGAACGCCACGATGCCGCCAAAGGCCACGATCATGGCCGGCTCGAGAAACGCGACCAGCCGCTCCAGCGCGCGCTGCGCGTTGCGCTCGAAGATGCCGGCCGCCCGGTCGCAAAAGAGCGACAGCTTGCCCGACTCCTCACCCACCGCGATCAGCTGCGGCAGCAACGGCGGGAACAAGGATCCGCCGGCAAGCGCGGCGTGCAGCGTCGAGCCCTCACGCACCAGCGCGCGCACGCGCGTGACCTCGCGCTGCGCAACTGGATCGGCCATCGATGCCGCAGCATCGTCCAGCGCAGCAAGTACAGCCGCACCATTCGCCAGCAACACGCCCGTGAGGCGGGCAAAACGCCCAGCCAGTGCCTGGCGCCGCAACGCGCCGATCACAGGTAGCCTCAGCAGGAAAAGCGCTGCCAGCTCGCGCCCGCGCGCCGTGCGCAGGGCACTGGCTATCAGCAGCACCAGGAGCAGCAGGGCGATCAGTAAGGCCACACCGAAGCGCCGAGCAATCGCAGCCAGGGCAAGCAGAAGGCTGGTCGACGCCGGCAGCATGGCGCCCGTGCCTTCCAGCAGTGCCACGAAGCGCGGCATCACCACCACGATCAGCAGAAACACCGCGATCGAACCCACCAGTGCCAGCAATGCCGGATAGATCGACAGAGACACGAGCTTTTCGCTCAGCTCGTACTGCCGCTCCAGCGTAGTCGACAGCTCTTCGAAACCGCCGGCGAGGTCACCGCTCTTTTCGGCTGCGCGCACGACGCCGATGTACAACGGAGGGAAGAGCTGTGGATGCGCCGTGAGCGCAGTGGCCAGTGCATTGCCGCGTTCGACTTCGCGGCGGATCAGGTCGATGGCCGGGCCCATGCGCACGGGCACGGCCAGGCGCGCCGCACTCAGCGCGCGGGCCAATGGCATGCCCGCAGACAGCAACGCAGCGAGCGCGCGGGTGAACTCCAGCACGGCGCGGCGGCCGCCGGCGCGCGCGTCACTGCGTGGTTCTGCGTCTGCAGCCGTAACGTCGAGGACGAAGAGGCCGCCGGACTCGAGCGCCGCTGCCGCGGCACGCCGTGAGGCGGCGTCGAGGACGCCTTCGCGCCGGGAGCCGCGCTGGTCGACTGCCTCGAAGGCGAAGCTGGGCACGGTCAGCGACGCAGGCGCGGTGGGTGTGGGCATCGTGCCGCTTGTCCTCCTCGCAGCCCGCACGCGCTCATCGCGAACTGGTTATGTCGATACCGGTTCGGCAACAGGTCTCTCCCAGGCGTCTGTCATTGTAGACGGGACTACGGGCATGTCTGGAAGGTTAAGTGTGCGGCGACGGGGAAGGACTGCAGGTTTTGTAAGATCTTGGGAAGAAATCTGTAAGAAGGGCACCGCTGAAAATTCTGTGGCTTCTCCTCCGGGTGGCTGCTCCGGTGATCACGCCGGCTCAACCAACGCGGCGCAATTCTCCTGGCTGGATACCGTCCAACGCAGAAAGGAGAAGCGGCACCACGGGCGTGAGGTCACACATGCGATTCGACCGGGCCCGGATGATGACAACGCCGATCGGCCGCCTTGGCGAGGGGTTGCTGGAACTCGATGTTGCGATCCATGGTCACGAGAGCCTCGTAATTGCCAGTCGTCCGGCGCAGTAGTTCGCCGTTCGCGACACCCTGCCAGCCGAGGCCAGTCACTGTGTCGACCTGATGCGGCGCAAGCTCATGCGCCAGATCGACGGGCAAGTTCTCGTCAAGCAGTACGCGCACGATTCAGCAAGGAATCACGCGCCTGGTCCAGTGCGGCCACGGCCTGATCGCGCGTCACGGAAGGAAACTGGCGTAGAAACTCGTCCAGCGTCTCGCCTCCTTCCAGGTAGTCGAAAAGCGACTGCACGGGCACGCGCGTGCCGACAAAAACCGGTGTCCCTCCGAGAATCTCCGGATCGCTGTGCACGACTCGGGCTGTCCTGGCCATATCTGACCCTCCGCTTGACTGCAACATAACACGCTATGGTCGTGCAGGCGCGACGTGGCTTCATTCGTGATCATGGACAGCCCACCGACTGTGGCCGGACGAGGGCCCGCGTTGTCAACGGCGGGCCGCCCAGGCTCTGGTGCGCGTGAATGACGTGGCCGGGCCCGCTTCTTCCCCGCCTCTCGCCGATTTCCGCCAGCTCGGAATGAATGCGAGGCCGACCATACGTGCCGTCCAAACAATCATGGATCGTGCGAATCTGCTGCTTCAGCCTGGCGTCACGCTGCGCCCGCAGCGAAGGCGCGCGCTTACGCCATGCGTAGTAACCGCTGGTAGAGACCTCCAGTACTTGGCACATGGTGGCGACCGGGTAGGTGGCGGATGCGCTCTCACGAGTCCGAAGACTTCGGAGGAATCGCGTCGGTCTCCCGCGCGAACCAGGCCGCGGCTTTGCCAGGATCTCACACTCAAGCTTCAACTGCTTGTTCTCACGACGCAGCCGCTTGAGTTGCTCCTGTTCAGCCGTCGTGAAACCGTCATTGCGCTGGCCACCGTCGCGCTCTGCCTGATCACCCAGTTGCGAATGGTCTGTGCGAAAGGCTCGAATCCCTTGGACAGCTCGGCCCGCACGCACGCTGGTGTTCAGCCGCTTTGCTCTTGATTGAAGCCCGTCTACGAAAGTTGAAAGGCTATCGCCATCTGCTCCGTTTGGCAGAAGCACTGCGAACCACGAAGACTCAGAAACGCGACGCCACATGAACGACGCGCACGAGTGAGGCGTCACCCAATATCAACTAAGAATGGGATTGACTCGGGACCCCGGTTCCGCCTCATGGCCGTAGCGTCCGCGCACATCGAAGAGGTAGATCTCGTTGCCATCCCCGGATGGTACCAGGTAGTCAACGCCTTCGAAGCCCGGCACAGCCGCGGTCAGGCGCACAACGCTGTGATCGCGTTCGCTGTGGAACAGGTTGCCTGACACGTCGCTAGCCAGCTCGAGGCAGCCGTTGGGTTCACCTGGAAGCGGGTCCGGCGCTCCGCAGCTGCGCCAGGTGGAAATGATGCCGTTGGTATGAATACGTCGGATTTGCTCGCCCTGGGATATCGGCCAGGTGGATCACGCTGTTGGCATCCACAGCCAGCGATTTCGGGCAGGTGGTATGGATGAGCCCATCGGTCAGGATGCGCCGGATGCGGGCGTTGCCGCCGTCCATGACATAAACACTGCCATCAGGAGCCGCCACCAGCTTCTGATGCTGGTTTAGTTGCGCGAGTGTGGCCGCAGCACCATCACCAGTGAAGCCGGACGTACCGGCGCCCGCGAAGGCGCTCGCCGCAAGAAGTGCTGCCAGTGTCAATGCACGAGCCGCTCATCTGAAATCACTGAGACTGTGGCTCATTGGTAACGCACTCATCGGTGCATTGAAAGGTACAACCGTCACCACCTCTCGGGTGGCAGAAGCACTGCGATAATGAACCAGCAGCGGTGCCGCTACTCGTTTCTTTCGAAGGCCGCCACGGCTCCAAGGACAGCCGTGCAAGCTACCCCGATCGTTAGGGCCGTCCAAAATGGAATACGAAACCAACGCGAGCCGATCGCTGACATCGCAACGACGAATACGGCGCCTAGCAGACTGTTGAAGAACAGCTTCGTTGTGTTCAGGCATGCTGCGTGGGCTGAGTTGTCCTGCCTGCAAGTGCGTCAGCAGGTTGCGATTGCTATTTCTGTGAAGCGGCGATTGTCGAGTATTT
>JBOICE010000120.1:0-14946 GCA_050739815.1 Pseudomonas sp.
TCAGCGCCTGCATGAAGCGCGGCGAAGGCTTTGGCGTGGTCTGCATCCTCGAAGGTGATGAGGTCGGCGATGCTGCCGGGCGCTTCGCCGCGGTGGGTTGTGAGGCGTTGATCCGCGATTGGCAGCAACGCCCGAATGGTTTGCTGGGGATTCGGGTCGAAGGCGCGCGGCGCTTCAAGGTCAGCCGCGCCGAAGTGCAGCGCGATCAGCTGACCACGGCCGATATCGACTGGCTAACAGAGGTCGATGAGAGCCCGTTGCTACCCGAGCATGCCGACTTGGCCGCTTTATTAAGTGCCCTGGCCGAACACCCGATGGTCGCCGAGTTGGGCATGGGCGGGCTGGTGACGGGGCAGCAAGCCTTGGCCTATCAGCTCGCGTATCTATTGCCCTTTACCACGTTGCAGAAGCTGGAACTGCTGGTGCTGGACGATCCGCGGCAGCGTCTCGAACAGATTCAGCGGCTGCTGGATAAGTTGCAGGGCGAGATGATTGCCTAGTTCATTAACGCCTGCAGATACCCATGGATAAGCCAACCAATCGCCCGACCTCAATAGCGGTACAGCACTAGCGCCGCCGGCAACGCCCAGGTCGCAAAGGCGCCGAGCAGGCCCAGACAGGCCGGCAGGATCAACCACCAGACACGCGGCGACAACGCGGTCAGCGGGGTTTTCCACTCCGTCAGGGCCAGGCTCAGCGCACAGATACCGATTGCCAGTAGCGCGCCGGCGATGATGTCGGTCGGCCAGTGCACGCCCAGGTACACCCGTGACAGCGCGATGGTCAGCGCGGGCAAGCTGGCCAGCAGCAGCCAGGTAAGCCGCAGGCGTGCCGGCTGGCCGCGGCCGGCCAACACTCCCAGCAGCAGAAAAAATGCAAAAGAGGCGGAGCTATGCCCGCTGGGCAGGCTGAAGCCTTGCAGCGGCTCGATCAGAACTTCCGGGCGGGCACGGGCGAGCAGCAGCTTCAGGCCCTGGTTGGCCAGGGCGGAGCCGAGCAGCGTGCCACCGGCGAATAGCAGCGTACGCAGTTGCCGGGTCAACAGCAGGAGCAGGCAGAGCAATAGGCCGGCGCTTAGCTGAGTGTTGAAGTCGCCAAGTCGGGTGATCAACACCATCAGGCCATCCAGGCTTGGCTGGCGCTGTTCCTGCACCAGCGTCATCAGGCCCTGATCGAGTTGCGCCAGCCGCGGCCAGCCGACGAACAGCGCGAGCAGAATCGCCAGACTCAATCCGCCCGCCAGCGCAGGGGCCCGGGGTTGATTGCGCAGGCTGCTTTGAATACTGGCCGCGAGGAGCAGCGCCAGGCTAAACGCCACCACCGCGGCCTCGCCCCAGAAGCCTTCGGGCAATGGCAGGCGCATGGCCGCGCCGGTGGCCCAGCCGGGCAGCAGGTAAGCGGCCGACCAGCCGGCAGCGGCGATCAGGCTGACCAGGATAAAGCGCCCGAGCGGCATGTCGAGCATGCCGGCGACCATCGGCAGCATCGGTCGCAGCGGACCGATATAGCGACCGACCAGCAGGCTGGCCACGCCATAGCGCTGGAAGTATTGCTCGGCACCGACGAGCCATTCCGGATGGTGGCGCAGTAAAGGCAAGCGGCGGATGTTCTGGTGGAAGCGGCGCCCCAGGGTATAGGACAGTGCGTCGCCGAGCAGTCCGCCGGTGTAGCCCAGCAGCAGGGTTTCACCCAAGGTCAGGGCGCCGCTGCCGGCCAGTACGGCGATGGCGAACAGCAACACAGTGCCCGGCACGATGATGCCGGCGATGGCCAGGCATTCGATGCAGGCCACCAGGAAAATACTCAGGCCGAGCCATTCCGGGTGGGCGCTAAGCCAGCCGGTGAGGCTGTTGAGCCACTCGGTCATGGGTTCGACTCCTGGTTGCTCGGATGCGGATCGATTGGCTGCTGGTCGATTCGATAAAAGTCGCGTTGTTCGACTTGGCCGCGGCGTAATGGGTTGCGCGTGCAGTGGCGGGCGTAGGCGGCGTCGACGAAACGGTAGAGCAAGTGCTCGTCGCGCCCGCTTGGTATGCCCAGGCGGGTGGTCTGAATAATCTGTGTGGGTGTCTCGCCGACGTCCTCGACGAACAGCCGCTGCCAATCGAAGCGTTGTGCGTCCCAGGTCGGCACCTTGAGGCCGAGGGCTTTGCACAGCAGCGTCTGGCCGCAGCACAGCTTGTCTGCTGAGCGTGCCTGGCCTCGCGCATCGGGGTTGTTGCGCTGCATTTGCGCCAAGCTGTCGGGCCCGCTGCGGGCATCGAGAAACGGATAGGCCGATTTGATCAGCACCGCATTGCCGGCCCCGTGGGCGCTGAAGTTCAGCGAGTCGCCACCGCGGGCGTAATACATATAGATGTGCCCGCCATCGAGAAACAGTGCCCGGCGCTTCTCGGTGTAGCCGAGCGAGGCATGGCTGCCTTTTTCCGCGCGGTAGTAGGCCTCGGTTTCGATGATTCGCGCTGCCAGCCAGAGTTCGCCGATGCGGTGGCGGATGACTTTGCCGAGTAAGTCGCGGGCGACGGTTTGCGCATCACGGTCGAAAAAGCTGGCAGGCAAGGGGCGAGCATTCGGCCAGGGCAAGCTATTGGACCAGGGCAAGGCGTTCGACAAGGACAAACTAAGGGTGGGATCGCAAGGCATGGGCTGTCATCGCTGGGTGGCAGGGCATAGTCTGGGGCGATCATAACAATATAGAGTGCCGTTCATGAGCCGCCCCGCCCGCAGCGACAGCGCCCATATCAGCCCCAGTGCGCATTACACCGGCTATGTCTGGTATCGCCATCGGTTGGCTGAGCCGGCGTTCGCTACCACCTTCGGCCGCTGGGTACATGGCCTGCTGGCGCCGGTCACCTGGGGCGCGCGGGTCGGTTTTGGCCTGGATATCGAGAACTTCCTGCTGCAGCGCCATTTGCTGATCGACGCCCGCTTGACGGCGGCTATCGAGCAGGGGGGCGTGCGCCAGGTGGTGGAGATCGCCTGCGGGCTGTCGCCCCGTGGTCGACGCTTTTGCCAGCGCTACCCGGAGTTGCGTTATCTGGAAGCGGACCTGCCGACTATGGCCGCGCGCAAACGCCTGCTGCTGCATGCCGAGGGTTGGTTGAATGCTCGGCATCAGGTGCAGTCGGTGAATATCCTCGCCGAGCAGGGTGCGCAGAGCTTGGCGGCGCTGTTTGCCGGGTTGGATCACAGCGAGCCGGTGCTGGTGATTACCGAGGGGCTGGTGAATTACTTCGAGCGGCCGGTGATCGAAGGTTTTTGGACGCGGCTGGCCGAGCAGCTCAGGCAGTTCCCGCAGGCGACCTACCTCACGGAGCTCTACCCGGACTTGCGCGAGCATCCGCGTTACCGGCAGTTGCGTTGGGGGGTTGCTCTGGTTGGTTGGCTGACGCGCGGCAATTATCCGCTGCATTACCGCAATGCCGAGGAAATCGTCACGGCCTTTAGCGGTTGTGGGTTTCGCGCGACCCAGGTGCTCGATCCCAGCGTGTACGGCGCCGCCCTTGGCCTGCCGCCTATGTCGCTGCCGAGTCTGGTGCGGGTGATCGAAGCGCGGCTGTGATGGGCGCTTGAGCGACGGGCTTAGGCGCAGGCCACGACCGGCAGGCTGGGCTGTCTGACCCGTGCCGCCAAGGCGGTGCTGGCCTGTGCGTCGGTATGTGGGAAAACCAGCGCTAAACCATTCGCGCTGAGACGCAGCGGCAATAGTGACAGCGCCGGCATCTCGGGCAGTTGCAGTTGCCAGCCCCGCAGCGGCGGTGCAGCCGGTAGGTCGCCCTGCAACAAGCCACCGAAGAAGCCCAGTTCGCAGACCTCGACGGCCCATTCCCCGGCCGCGGCGTGAGTCAGGCGGGCGCGGCGATTAATCGGTGGGCGACGCACTTCGTGGCGTTTCTCTAGCTGCAACAATTGGCTGCGGGCCAGGCGGGTGCTGCCGGGGTTTACTTGTGGCAGCGGTTCACCGCGTAGAAAAGGGCTATAGAGGCTGGCGCAGGCGCTACGTCGTTCGAACTGGGCGAGGTGATCGGCATCGTGAATCAGCGCGCAGTCGGCGTCGGCGCAGGCCGCAGCGAAGCTGGCATGCTCCCAGGGTTGGGTGAAGTGGTCATGCTCGCCGGCGAGCACCAGCGTCGGACACGTCGGGTGTCGGGTAAAGCCCTGAAAGCCAAGCAGGCGCAGGCTGTTTTGTCGGTAGCGTTCCACCTCGGTTGGCGTTAGCCGCTGCATCTGCCGTAGCAGGGCTTTACGAAATACCGGAGACACCCCGGTTTCGTTGAGGCGTAGCGGGTTCAGCAGCCCGGTCAGCGCGCCTTGGGCGAAGGCGGCGGTCTGGCCTTCTGCCAGCAGGGCCAGGCCTTCTTCCAGCAGGCGGCGTGCACCGGGGCGGCCAAAGGCGGTGATCCCGGCCAGCAATAAGCGCGCGCAGCGCTGCGGATGGCGTGCGGCAAATAGCGCCGCCAACGCCGAGCCATAGGACAGGCCGATGGGCATCAGCGGCGGCAGTTGCAGTTCGGCGGCGAAGGCGGCGATCAGGTCGGCCAGCTCCTCCAGGCCGAGTTCCGGCGCCAGTTGCGAGTTGCACCCCTGGCTGGGCAGGTCGAGCAGGATCACCGGGTGTTCGGCGAGCAGTTCGCTGACTTCGCTGGTGAATGAACGAAAGCTTTGAAAGGCGCCGCCCAGCAGCAGCACGGGCGCGCGCGGGTCGTCGGCACGCGGCGCATACGCCTGGTAGTGCAGGCGCCAGCCGCCCAGCTCGAGAGTTTCGGTGGCGCTACTGAGCAGCGTGGCGCTGTAGTCGGTGCGGTAACGCATGGCGAGCACTCCGGCATTTTTTGTTTTTATGCGGCGGTTCTTATGCGGCCAACTGAGGCTGGTTGGTGCCAAGTTGAAGGTAAACATCTGCAGGGGTTTTGTTTACCCAACCTTCGGGGGGCGCTGGGGCTTGGGTGTCACCGTCTCGCCGAGCGGCCTTGGCGACGGCGGCTACGGGCGTTACCGCAGGCGCTGTGGGGACGTGCGGTTTACCACCCGCCCGACGCCGCTGGGCGTGGGGCGGCTGCGCCGCTATAATCAGCCGCTTTCCTCATTGCCAGACCACCGAGACCATGACTGAGTCCGTGCTCGACTATATGACCCGCCTGGGCCGCGCCGCCCGCGAGGCCTCACGCGTAGTGGCCCGCGCCAGCACCGCGCAGAAGAACCGCGCCCTGTTGGCGGCCGCCGATGCCCTGGATGCCGCACGTGCCGAATTGGCCGCGGCCAACGAACAAGACCTGGCCGCCGGGCGCGCCAATGGCCTGGAGCCGGCTTTGCTCGACCGCCTGGCCCTGACCCCGGCGCGCGTCGATGAGATGATCGAAGGCCTGCGTCAGGTCGCCAAGCTGCCGGACCCGATCGGCGAGATCCGCGATATGCGTTACCTGCCGTCCGGCATCCAGGTCGGCAAGATGCGCGTACCGCTGGGGGTGATCGGTATCATTTACGAGTCGCGGCCGAATGTGACCATCGATGCCGCGAGCCTGTGCTTGAAGTCCGGCAATGCCACCATCCTGCGCGGCGGTTCGGAAGCCATTCACTCCAACCAGGCGATTGCCGCCTGCATTCAGCAGGGGCTGGCCGAAGCCGGCCTGCCGGCGCAAGCGGTGCAGGTGGTGGAAACCACCGACCGTGCCGCCGTCGGCGCGCTGATCAGCATGCCGGAGTTCGTCGACGTCATCGTGCCGCGTGGGGGCAAGAGCCTGATCGAGCGCGTCAGTCGCGATGCCAAGGTGCCGGTGATCAAGCACCTGGATGGCATCTGTCACGTGTATATCGATAGCGCTGCCGATCTCGACAAGGCCATCCGCATCGCCGACAACGCCAAGACCCAGCGCTACGCGCCGTGCAACACCATGGAAACCCTGCTGGTGCATGTCGCTATCGCGCCCCGCGTGTTACCGCCGCTGGCGACCATCTTCCGCGACAAGGGCGTGGAGCTGCGCGGCTGTCAGCGTACCCGCGAGCTGTTGGGCAGCGATGTGCTGGAGGCCACCGAGGAAGACTGGCGCACCGAGTACACCGCGCCGATCCTCGCGGTCCGGATCGTCGACGACCTGGCGCAGGCCATCGAACACATCAACCACTACGGTTCGCACCACACCGACGCCATCGTCAGCGAGAGTTTCAGCGATGCTCGTCGCTTCCTCACCGAAGTGGATTCGGCGTCGGTGATGGTCAATGCCTCGACCCGTTTCGCCGATGGCTTCGAATACGGCCTGGGCGCGGAGATCGGCATCTCCACCGACAAGTTGCATGCGCGCGGTCCGGTCGGCCTGGAAGGCCTGACCAGCGAGAAGTACGTGGTTTTCGGTGACGGTCACGTGCGGACTTGATGAGCAAGCGCATCGGCGTATTCGGCGGGACCTTCGATCCGATCCATATCGGTCACTTGCGCGGCGCGCTGGAAGTGGCGGAACAGCTCGGGTTCGCTGAGCTGCGCCTGATTCCCAGTGCGCGTCCGCCGCACCGCGATACCCCTGAAGTGTCCGCCGCCGATCGGCTGGCGATGGTCGAACAGGCGGTCGCCGGCGTGCCGCTGCTGACGGTGGATGACCGCGAACTCAAACGCGACAAGCCGTCCTACAGTATCGACACCCTGGAGTCGCTGCGGGCCGAGTTGGCGGTGGCGGATCAATTGTTTTTGCTGCTCGGTTGGGATGCCTTTTGTGGGCTACCGACCTGGCATCGCTGGGAAGAACTGCTCGAACACTGCCATATCCTGGTGTTGCAACGGCCGGATGCCGACAGCGAGGCGCCGGAAGCGCTGCGCAACTTGCTGGCGGCCCGCAGTGTCAGCGACCCGCAGGCCTTGAGTGGGCCGAGCGGACAAATTGCTTTCGTTTGGCAGACACCACTAGCGGTGTCCGCTACCCAGATCCGCAATCTGCTGGCCAGCGGAAAGTCGGTGCGTTTTCTGGTGCCCGACGCGGTACTGGCCTATATCCATGCGCGCGGGCTGTACCGCGCGCCGAACTGAACACGAGATAACGAGTCATCTATGAAGAACAAAGAACTGCACAACCCCGCGCTGGCCAGTGAAGACCTGGTCAAGCTGGCCGTCGCCGCCCTGGAAGACATCAAGGCCCAGGACATCACCACCATCGATGTGCGCGAGAAAACCAGCGTCACCGATTTCATGGTGATTGCCAGCGGTACCTCCAGCCGCCATGTGAAGTCCCTGGTGGACAACGTGCTGGAAAAGGTCAAGGAAAAGGGCGTGCGCCCGCTGGGTAGCGAAGGCCTGGATACCGGCGAATGGGCGCTGCTCGATTTGGGCGATGTGGTTGTGCACGTTATGCAGGTCGCCACCCGCCAGTTCTACGACCTCGAGCGTTTGTGGCAAGGAGCCGAGCAGAGCCGCGCCCACCACACGCCGGGGCAAGAGTAAGGCTGACTCTCGGCAGCGCCTGGTATGCGTCTACGTCTGATCGCCGTTGGTTCGCGGATGCCGCGTTGGGTAGAAGAAGGTTGGCAGGAATATGCCAAGCGTCTACCCGCAGAGCTGCCGCTGGAACTGGTGGAGATCCCCTTGAACACCCGTGGCAAGAATGCCGACGTGGCCCGCCTGATCCGTCAGGAGGGCGAAGCCATGCTGGCGAAAGTGCAGCCGGGCGAGCGGATTGTCACCTTGGAGGTGGAGGGGCGGCCGTGGAGTACCGAGCAGTTGGCGGTCGAGTTGGATCGTTGGCGTCTGGATGCGCGCACCGTCAATTTGATGGTCGGCGGTCCCGAGGGGCTGGCGCCCGAGGTGCAGGCCCGCAGCGAGCAGCGCTGGTCGCTGTCGCCGCTGACCTTGCCGCACCCGCTGGTGCGCATCTTGATCGGTGAACAGATTTATCGCGCCTGGACCGTGCTGTCCGGACACCCTTATCACAAGTAGTCGCCGATGCCGCAGCCGATCCGCCTGAAGGACCACGAGAAAGACGCCCGCCAAGTTCGTAAACGCGTGGTGGTGGGCGCTGGCGCCATCCTTTTCTTGGTCGGGGTGTTGATCGCGCGTCTGTATTACCTGCAGGTGATTCAGTACGACTACCACTCGACGCTGTCGGAGAATAACCGCGTTCACGTCCAGCCGATCCCGCCGACTCGCGGGCTGATCTTCGACCGCAATGGGGTGATCATCGCCGACAACCGGCCGAGCTTCAGCCTGAGCATGACCCGCGAGCGGGCCGGTGATTGGCGGCAGGCGCTGGATGTCATAGTCGAGGTGCTGGAGCTGAGTCCGGAGGATCGGGCGCTGTTCGAGCGACGGATGAAGCAGGGCCGGCGTCCGTTCGAGCCGGTACCCATCCTGTTCGAGTTGAGCGAGGAGCAGATCGCCCGCATCGCGGTGAACCAGTTCCGCTTGCCTGGCGTCGAGGTGGTCGCCCAGTTGGTGCGGCACTACCCGCAGGGCGAGCATTTTGCCCATTCGGTGGGCTATGTCGGGCGGATCAATGAAGCCGAGCTGAAGGTGCTCGATCCGGTCAACTACAGCGGCACCCACCACATTGGCAAGACCGGGATCGAGCGCTTCTACGAAAGCCAGCTGCATGGCCAGGTCGGCTATGAGGAGGTCGAGACCAACGCCCGTGGCCGGGTGTTGCGGGTACTCAAACGTACCGACCCGCTGCCCGGCGCGGACGTGATCCTGACCCTCGATATCCGCCTGCAGGAAGCCGCCGAGGCGGCGCTGGGCGGTCGGCGCGGCTCGGTGGTAGCGCTCGATCCGGCCACTGGCGAGGTGCTGGCGATGGTCAGCCAGCCGAGCTTCGACCCCAATCTGTTCGTCACCGGCATCGGCTTCAAGGCGTATTCCGAGTTGCGCGACTCGATCGATCGGCCGCTGTTCAACCGAGTGCTGCGCGGGCTGTACCCGCCGGGCTCGACGATCAAGCCGATGGTGGCGGTCGCCGGGTTGGATAGCGGGGTGGTGACCTCGGCCTCGCGGGTATTCGATCCGGGCTTCTATCAACTGCCCAATTACAAGCATAAATACCGCAACTGGAACCGCACCGGTGACGGCTCGGTGAACATGGAGATGGCCATCATGCGCTCCAATGACACCTATTTTTACGACCTCGCGCATAAGCTTGGCATCGATCGGCTGCACAGTTACCTGAGCCGCTTCGGCATTGGCCAGCGGGTATCTCTGGATATGTTCGAGGAGTCCAGCGGGTTGATGCCGTCGCGGGACTGGAAGCGTGCGCGTTACCGTCAGGCCTGGTTTCCGGGTGAAACCCTGATCCTCGGGATCGGCCAGGGCTATATGCAGGCCACCCCGCTGCAACTGGCCCAGGCCACGGCCTTGGTCGCCAACCAGGGCAAATGGATTCGCCCGCATTTGGCGAAAACCATCGAGGGGTTGCCGCCGGTCGATCCCAATCCGCTGCCGGACATAGTGCTGCGTGATCCGAGCATCTGGCAGCAAGTCAGCAACGGTATGCAGATGGTGATGCATGGCCCGCGCGGTACCGCGCGTAAGGTCGGCGACACGGCGGCTTACCGGATTGCCGGCAAAAGCGGCACGGCACAGGTCGTGGCGATCAAGCAGGGTGAGAAGTACGACCGCTCCAAGGTGCAGGAGCGGCATCGCGACCATGCGCTGTTTATCGGTTTCGCCCCGGCGGATAACCCGAAGATCGCGGTGGCGGTGATGGTCGAGAACGGCGAGTCCGGCTCGGGCGTTGCCGCACCGGTGGTCAAGCAGGTGATGGATGCCTGGCTGCTGGGCGAGAACGGTCAGTTGAAAGCGGAGTACGCGCCGCCCCTGAGTGTCGAGGCTCCCCACCTATGAATAGTAATTTCGACCGCACCCTGTCCAACGAGGACGTGATGCGTCGGCGTGCCAGTCTGCTGCAGCGCCTGCACATCGACGGTATGTTGCTGTTGCTGCTGCTGGTGTTGGCCACCGGTAGCCTGTTCGTGCTCTATTCCGCCAGCGGTAAAAACCTGGATTTGTTGATCAAGCAAGCCAGCTCATTCGGCCTTGGCCTGCTGGCGATGTGTGTGATCGCCCAGTTCGAGCCGCGCTTCTTGGCGCGCTGGGTACCGTTGGGCTATGTGGCCGGCGTTGGTTTGCTGGTGGTGGTCGATGTGATGGGCCATAACGCCATGGGCGCGACCCGCTGGATCAATATTCCCGGGGTGATCCGCTTCCAGCCGGCGGAGTTCATGAAGATCCTGATGCCGGCGACTATCGCCTGGTATCTGGCCAAGCGCAGCTTGCCGCCGCGCCTGAAGCATCTGCTGATCAGCTTGGCGATGATAGGTGTGCCGTTTGTGTTGGTTGTCCGCCAGCCGGATCTGGGCACCGCATTGTTGATCCTCGCCTCGGGAGCTTTCGTGCTGTTTATGGCGGGCCTGCAATGGCGCTGGATTCTCGGTGCGGTGGCGGCGGTGGTGCCGGTCGCCGTGGCCATGTGGTACTTCGTCATGCACGAGTATCAGAAGCAGCGGGTGCTGACCTTTCTCGACCCGGAGAGCGACCCCTTGGGGACGGGTTGGAACATCATCCAGTCAAAGGCCGCGATCGGTTCGGGCGGAGTCTTTGGCAAGGGCTGGCTGCTCGGCACCCAGTCGCACCTGGATTTTTTGCCGGAAAGCCATACGGACTTTATCATTGCGGTCCTTGGGGAAGAGTTCGGCCTGGTCGGCATCTGTTTATTGCTGCTGGTGTATTCGCTGCTGATTGCTCGTGGTCTGGTTATTACTGTCCAGGCGCAGACGCTGTTCGGTAAGCTGATGGCCGGCAGTCTGACGATGACCTTCTTCGTTTATGTATTCGTCAATATCGGCATGGTCAGTGGCCTGTTGCCGGTGGTAGGGGTACCGCTGCCTTTCATTAGTTACGGCGGAACTTCGCTGGTGACGCTGATGTCAGGGTTTGGGGTGTTAATGGCAATCCACACACATCGTAAGTGGATTGCCCAGGTTTGATTGGGGTGAGGGATTTAATGCTAGGTTTGCGTCGCTGGGCTACTCGCACGGCACCTTGGGTCGGCCTCGCTGGCCTCTGTGGTTTCGCCCAGCAGGCGCTAGCCGCTGATTATGAGGGTTCGCCGCAGGTCGCCGAATTCGTCGCCGAGATGACTCGCGACTACGGCTTTGCCGGTGAGCAACTGGTCAGCCTGTTTCGCGAAGTCGAGCGTAAACAGTCGATCATCGATGCCATTTCGCGTCCGGCGGAGAAGGTCAAACCCTGGAAAGACTACCGCCCAATCTTCATCACCGACTCGCGGATCGCCCGCGGGGTGGACTTCTGGCGTCAGCACGAAGCGGCGTTGGCACGAGCCGAACAGGAATATGGGGTGCCGGCGCAGGTGATCGTCGCGATCATCGGGGTGGAAACCTTCTACGGTGGCAACACCGGCAATTACCGAGTGATTGACGCCCTGTCGACCTTGGGCTTCGATTATCCGCCGCGGGCCGAGTTCTTCCGCAAAGAGCTCAAGCAGTTCCTGTTGTTGGCGCGTGAGCAGCAGGTTGATCCGCTAAGCCTGAAAGGCTCCTACGCTGGCGCCATGGGGTTGCCGCAATTTATGCCGAGCAGCTTCCGCGCTTACGCCGTGGACTTCGACGGTGATGGCCATATCAACATCTGGAGCGATCCGGATGATGCGATCGGCAGCGTTGCCAGCTACTTTAAACGCCATGGCTGGGCGACCGGCGAGCCGGTGGTGAGTACCGCGCAGGTCAATGGCGAGCGGGCTGACGAGGGGCTGACCCAGGGGTTGGACCCGGTGAAGACGGTCGGCCAGTTGCGGGCGCTTGGCTGGGCCAGTCATGAGGCGTTGCGTGACGATCTGGCGGTCACTGCTTTCCGGCTCGAAGGCGAGGCAGGACCCGAGTACTGGTTAGGTCTGCCGAACTTTTATGTGATCACTCGCTATAACCGCAGCGCGATGTACGCCATGGCCGTGCATCAGCTATCCGACTTGCTGGTCCAGGCACGGGGCACTAAGTAATGCAGGCACTGCCGACTAAGCTGGCAGCCTATGGCGTTTTGGCGCTGTTGCTGGCCAGTTGCTCCACCAGTCAGGCCCCGCAGCCGGGGCCGTCGGGAGCGATTTCCGGGCCGGGCGACTATTCCCGCCCGCACCGGGACGGCGCGCCCTGGTGGGATGTCGATGTGTCGCGGATTCCCGATGCGGTGCCGATGCCGCATTACGGCGCCTACAAGGCCAACCCCTACACGGTGCTGGGCAAGACCTACTACCCGATGCCCGATGCGCGGCGTTATCAGGCCAGCGGTACGGCATCCTGGTATGGCACCAAGTTCCATGGGCAGGCCACGGCCAACGGCGAGAAATACGATCTCTACGGCATGAGCGCGGCGCACAAGACCCTGCCGTTGCCGAGCTATGTGCGGGTGACCAACCTGGACAACGGCAAGAGCGTGATCTTGCGGGTCAACGACCGTGGGCCGTTCTACTCCGACCGGATCATCGACTTGTCCTTCGCCGCGGCGAAGAAGCTTGGCTATGCCGAAGTCGGCACCGCGCGGGTCAAGGTCGAGGGCATCGACCCGCACGAATGGTGGGCGCAGCAAGGTCGCCCGGTGCCGATGGTGCTGGCCCAGCCGCAAATGGCTCAGCCCCAGCCGCAACCGGCGGTACCAGCCATCGCGCAGTCCATCGCCCAGCCTGTCGAACAGTACACTCCGCCGCCCCAGCAGCATGCCGCGGCCGTCCTGCCGGTGCAGATCGACGCAAAAAAAAACGCTTCAGCCGGAGCCTCTGGCCTATTTCTCCAAGTGGGCGCCTTCGCCAATCCGGACGCTGCCGAGCTGCTCAGAGCCAAGCTGAGCGAGACGGTGAGTGCTCCGGTGTTTATCAGCTCGGTGGTGCGCAACCAGCAGACCCTGCATCGAGTGCGGCTGGGCCCAGTAAACACGCAGGGTGAAGCCCAGCAACTACAAGACAGTGTGCGGCTGGCCAATCTAGGCCAACCGACCTTAGTGAAGCCGGAATAGTCGGTCGTTGAAAACCGTAGCGACAGCCAGGTAAGGCGAAATTAGCCGAAAAAAGCTGCAAATGAGCATTTTGAGGCTGATTTCAACACCGTATGGCCGGGAGCGGCAGCTTTTCAACGATCTGATAACGGTTTCGACCGATTTGCCCGCAAGGGCCTGTGACCCACAGGGATGTGGGAAATGCAGCAAAGGCGCCTGGAGCGCCTGCTGCGAGACCTTTATTAGCGAAACTTCGAGAGACGGATGAACATCACCACCTTTACGCAACGCTTGAGTCTACTTGTCCTGTTGATCGCCGCGCCTGCTAGCTGGGCGGCCGAGCAGGCACTTCCGGCGCCACCGCAACTGGCGGCCAAGGCTTATGTGCTAATGGATGCCGCCAGCGGCAACGTGTTGGTCCAGAACAATGGCGACCAGCGTCTGCCACCGGCCAGCCTGACCAAGCTGATGACCGCCTACATGGCGACTCTGGAAATTCGCCGCGGCCAGATTGGCGAGAGCGACCTGGTCACTGTCAGCGAAAACGCTTGGCGCACCGGTGGTTCGCGGATGTTCATCCAGGTCGGCACCCAGGTCTCGGTCAGTGATCTGCTGCACGGCATCATCATTCAGTCCGGTAACGACGCCAGCGTTGCGATCGCCGAACACATCGCCGGTAGCGAAGACGCGTTCGCCGACATGATGAACACCACGGCGGAAAAGCTCGGCATGAGCGGCAGCCACTTCATGAACGCCACGGGTCTGCCCAACCCCGAGCATTACTCCACGGCGCATGACATGGCGCGTCTGGCCCGCGCGATCATTTACGAGGACCCGGCGCATTACGCCATCTACTCGCAGAAAGAGTTTTTCTGGAACAACATCAAACAGCCCAACCGTAACCT
This sequence comes from Pseudomonas sp., assembly GCA_050739815.1. Lineage (GTDB taxonomy): Bacteria > Pseudomonadota > Gammaproteobacteria > Pseudomonadales > Pseudomonadaceae > Aquipseudomonas. The sequence continues at coordinate 13,876 of JBOICE010000120.1, forward strand.
GCTGCTGTGGCGCGATAAGACCGTGGATGGTCTGAAAACCGGCCATACCGATGAAGCAGGCTACTGCCTGGTGTCCTCGGCGGTACGTGATGGCATGCGTCTGATCTCCGTCGTGTTCGGCACTGTCAGCGAGCAGGCCCGAGCGGCGGAAACCCAGAAGTTGTTGACCTACGGCTTCCGTTTCTTCGAAACCCAGACCTTCTACCAGAAGGGCGCCGAGTTGGCGCAGGCGCCGGTGTGGAAAGGTGCCGTTCGTCAGGTCAAGGCCGGCTTGGCCCAGGACCTGACCATGACTCTGCCGAAGGGTCAACTGAAGAAGCTGGCTGCCAGCATGACCATGACGCCGCAACTGGTTGCGCCAATCAAACAAGGCGATGTAATCGGCAAGGTTGAAGTCAAGCTAGGCGATAGCGTGGTGCATAGTGCCGACCTGATCGCCCTTGAAACGGTCGACGAAGGTGGCTTCTTCCGCCGCGTGTGGGATAGCATTCGGCTGTTCTTCTTCGGTTTGTTTAACTGACCGAGGCAAGTGCCCGGCCGGTCTCCAGCAGAACCTGTTCTGGTCTGCTGCGCGCCGGGCATGCTGCGTTGACAACGGGCTCAAAACGCTCATTCGCTCGGTGTAAACTGGGTTTTCGCCCGATTGACTCGCTACTCTCGCCCAGCAGCCCTTGCGAATCACGAGTTCGCTGAGACTATTTAGTTGAAACCATGACTGACACTAAATCTGTAACCATCGAGTTCCCCTGCGAGCGCTACCCGATCAAAGTGATCGGTGATGCGGCCGAGGGTTTTGCTGATCTGGTCATCGAAATCCTTAGCCGACACGCGTCCGAACTCGACGTTGGCACCCTGGTACTGCGCGATAGCCGCACCGGGCGTTATCAGACCGTGCAACTGCTGATCACCGCTACCAGCATCGAACAACTACAAGCTATCAATAGCGACCTGCGTGCCACTGGGCGCGTGCATATGGTGCTCTGATGCCGCTGAGCCTGGGCTTTCGCGAGCTCGATCGGCTGCCCTATGAACCGGTCTGGCATGCGATGCAACGCTTTACCGACACCCGCG
>JBOICE010000121.1:0-17708 GCA_050739815.1 Pseudomonas sp.
CAACTGGAGCTGGTGGAGATCATCGAGCGCGTGGGCGTGACCTGTGTGATGGTGACCCACGACCAGGAAGAGGCCATGACCATGGCCCAGCGCATCGCCATCATGCACCTGGGCTGGATCGCCCAGATCGGCAGCCCGATCGACATCTATGAAACGCCGACCAGCCGCCTGGTGTGCGAGTTCATCGGCAACGTCAACATCTTCGACACCCAGGTGGTGGACGACGCCGAAGGCCACGCGGTACTCAAGTGCCCGGACCTGGACCGCGATATCTACGTCGGCTACGGCATCGCCACTTCGGTGGAAGACAAGTCGGTGACCTACGCCATCCGCCCTGAAAAGCTGCTGGTGACCACCGAAATGCCGACCTGCGAGCACAACTGGTCCAGCGGCAAGGTGCATGACATCGCCTACCTCGGCGGCCATTCGGTGTTCTACGTCGAATTGCCGAGCGGCAAGCTGGTGCAATCCTTCGTGGCCAACGCCGAACGCCGTGGCCAGCGCCCTACCTGGGGCGACCAGGTGTACGTGTGGTGGGAAGACGACAGCGGCGTGGTACTTCGCTCATGAACATGAAGAAGTTCAAACGCCAGCTGCAACGAATAACCCCCGGTGGCCGGCATGTGGTCATCGGGATCCCTTTCCTCTGGTTGTTCCTGTTCTTCATGCTGCCGTTCTTCATCGTCTTGAAGATCAGCTTTGCCGAAGCCGACGTAGCGATCCCGCCTTACACCGAGATCTACACCTTCGTTGAACAGAAACTGCAGTTGGTGCTGAACCTGGCCAACTACGGGATGCTGGGCGACGACGAGTTGTACATCGCGGCGTACCTGGGCTCGCTGAAGATGGCGTTTTTCAGCACCATCCTCTGCCTGCTGATCGGCTACCCGATGGCCTACGCCATTGCCAGCGCACGCAAGGAAATCCAGACCGTGCTGGTGCTGCTGATCATGATGCCGACCTGGACTGCGATCCTGATCCGGGTCTATGCGTGGATGGGCATCCTCAGCAACAACGGGTTGCTCAACGGCTTCCTGATGTCCATCGGGTTGATCAACGAACCGCTGCAGATTCTCAACACCAACATTGCGGTGTATATCGGCGTGGTCTATTCGTACCTGCCGTTCATGATCCTGCCGCTGTACGCCAACCTGGTGAAGCACGACCAGAGCCTGCTGGAAGCCGCGTCGGACCTGGGTTCGAGCACCTTCAACAGCTTCTGGAAAATCACCGTGCCGCTGTCCAAGAACGGCATCATCGCCGGCTGCATGCTGGTGTTTATCCCGGTGGTCGGCGAGTTCGTGATTCCGGAACTGCTCGGCGGGCCGGAGACGTTGATGATCGGTAAGGTGCTCTGGCAAGAGTTCTTCAATAACCGTGACTGGCCGGTGGCCTCGGCCTTGGCGGTGGTGATGCTGGCGATCCTGATAGTGCCCATCATCCTGTTCAACCGTAGCCAGGCCAAAGAAATGGAGGGCAGAGCATGAAGCGCTTCAGTTTCTCGAATCTGATGCTGGTACTGGGGCTGGTATTCATCTACCTGCCGATGCTGATCCTGGTGATCTACTCGTTCAACGCCTCCAAGCTGGTGACGGTCTGGGGCGGCTGGTCGGTGAAGTGGTATGTCGGTCTGCTCGACAACACCCAACTGATGAACTCGGTGGTGCGCTCGCTGGAAATCGCCTGCTACACGGCGATTGCCGCGGTCGCGCTGGGCACCCTGGCGGCCTTCGTGCTGACCCGGGTCACCCGCTTCAAGGGCCGCACGCTGTTCGGTGGTCTGGTCACCGCGCCGCTGGTGATGCCGGAGGTGATCACCGGTCTGTCGCTGTTGCTGTTGTTCGTGGCCATGGCGCAACTGATCGGCTGGCCGGCCGAGCGCGGCATCCTGACCATCTGGATCGCCCACACCACCTTCTGCGCGGCCTATGTGGCGGTGGTGGTGTCGGCGCGCTTGCGTGAGCTGGACCTGTCGATCGAGGAGGCGGCCATGGACCTCGGCGCCAAGCCGTGGAAGGTGTTCTTCCTGATCACCATCCCGATGATCGCGCCCTCGCTGGCGGCGGGCGGCATGATGTCCTTCGCCCTGTCGCTGGACGACTTGGTGCTGGCCAGCTTCGTCTCCGGACCGGGCTCCACCACCTTGCCGATGGAAGTGTTCTCCGCCGTGCGCCTGGGCGTGAAGCCGGAGATCAACGCGGTGGCCAGCCTGATCCTGCTGGCGGTGTCCATGGTGACCTTCTTCGTCTGGTACTTCAGCCGTCAGGCCGAGGAGCGCCGTAAGCGCCACATTCAGCAAGCCATGGATGAAACCACTGGTGTCGCCTTGCTGAAGGGGCCAGACAGCCGTCGCGATCCGTCGCAACAGCAAATCGCCGCCTAAGCGGTCTGGCAGTCAGCTCAACAAAGGGTCACTTCGGTGGCCCTTTTTATTGCTCGTTTAAGCCTGCCGGCCAGACTGGCTTAGCGGCGTAGCGCGGTGTTCGCCGTCACTTGGTGATTGCCGCTCAGCGCGACGCCCCTACAGGTGAGCGTCGTGCTGTCCATCAGCGGTAGTAGGTATCCCACAGCTTGTTGCGGAACTTGTTGTCGGGATCCACACGTTTCTTCAGCGCGAAGAATGCCCCAGCGCGAGGGTAGGCAGCGAAGAACTGCTCGCGGCTAGCGTGTATCTGGTAGGGCAGGTAGTAGGTGCCCTGCGCCGCCACGGCCAGGTCGATCAGCTCGCGCGTCCAACTGGCGACGGCAGCGCGCTGGGCCTCGGAAGTGCCCTGGCGGTAATACAAGACCAGGGAGAACGTATCGCCGCGCGACCAGGCCAGCAGGGTGCCGGGGTCGGCCTTGGCGTGGCGGATGGAAATATTGGCCATCTTGATTCGATGCTCTTTGAGCACGCCCTTCATGCCGGCGACGAACTGTTCCAGCTGGACCTCGGGTACGAAGTATTCCTGCAGCACATAGCTGTAACCTGGGCCGGCGATGGGCTGCAGTTCGCGCACATCGAGGCTGGCCTCATGGTTGCGCCATTGCACCTGAGTACCTTTGTACAGCAGCGGGTCGAGCGCCGCTTCACGCAGTTTCATCCCCCCCTTGCTGGTGGCGATGCCGAGTGCGGCACGCATGGCCGAATAGTCGCGGTCGGCGGGTACCAGGCGTTCCTCTACCGTGAGCGGCGCATCGGTGCGCACGTAGGAGACAGTGCGCACGGTGGCGTAGTCGTCAAGATAGAGGATGCCGTTGTGCATCACCATGTCCGGGTTAGCTCGAACATGCGCGGCGAAGAAGCGCGGGTATTCGCTCAGGGGCATGACTTGGGATTCGCGGGCGAGCTTGCTGTTCTCGGTAAGGGCCAGGGTGGCTTCGGTTATCACGCCGAGCCCGCCGTAGCCGCCGATGGCGCCGTAGAACAGTTCGCTGTTCTGCGTCGGACTGGCGTCCACCAGGCTACCGTCGGCGAGGACCAGGCAGATCGAGCGCACCGTCAATACCAGCGGGCCCTGGCCGACATAACGGCCATGGGCGTTGACGCTGAGCGAGCCGCCGACGGTGAAGTTGGCGTAGGACTGCATGATCTGTGGCGAGAGACCGTAGGGGTCGATGTACTCGAGAATCTCGCGCCAGGTGATGCCGGCCTGTACGCGGATTTCTCGGCGCTCGGCGGAGAACTCCAGCACTTCGTCGAAATTGCGCATGTCCAGTTGCAGGGCATTTTCGCTGGCGGTCTGCCCACCCATGCTGAAGCGTCCGCCGCCGATGGCGATGGGGCCGCGATGTTCGCGGACCGCCTGGACTATCTGTTCCAGCCGGGTCGGTGCCAGCACCTGCTGGACCTGGATGGGGTTGAGGCCGGTGACGTCGTTGACGGTCTCGGCAGCCAGCAGAGGGCTGCAGAGGAGCAACGTGAGCGTGAGTAGCGTGCGCATGGAACCTCCTTGTTCGTGAATGCGTGAGACATGCGCCGGCCCAGGCGGGCCGGCGCGGCGGAGCGGTCAGGGCTTGGGCAGCAGTGTCAGCGTGCCTTGGGTATTGGCCGCCACTTCCGCCTCTTCGAAGTGCTGTGGCAGGTAGCCGCCCTGGATATAGGTCTGCGCTTGATCGGCGTAGTGCCGATCGAACCGCACGCCGCTCTGGCCGACCGGGTTGATGCCCAGGCTGTGTGCCGGATCGGCGAAGTCGATCAGGCGACGGGTCGATGGGCCGTAGACCACTTGCCAGGGCGCCGGGCCAACCCGGGCCGAGAGGTTGTTCGGCGTCTCGTGACCACCCGGGGCGGCGTAGGGGCCGACGTTGAACAGTTTATCCAGCGGCTTTTGCTGGCCGAGCGGATGGCCGTGAGTGAGCGTATGGGCCTTGCCCCAGCCCCAGTCGGAAGGATCGTCGCCCTGGGTTTTCTTGAGGTGGGCGAGGCTGGCTTGCCAGGCCGCCTTGACGGTAGCGGCGCGGCTTTCTGGCGCCGGCGTGTTGCGGTTGTCCCACCACGGCGAGTTGGCGTCTGCCGCCAGCCGCGGCAAGGCGACGTCGAGCACGCGGGTCGACAGCAGGTTGTCGAAGAAGGCATCGCCGAGCTCGTCGTGCATGGCGCTATCGGCCAGTTGGAACAACAACTGGTTGAACAGCGTGGCGCTGGCGGAATCGACCGGGTGATCGCCTCGCCAGGCCGCTAGCCGATCGAGCTGCGCGCGTTCTTCCGCTGCCGTCACCACCTCGCGTAGCACCGGCAGCAGCGACGCGAGCAGGCGCGGGCCGTAACCGGTGGCGGTGTCGAGTTGCAGCGCCTGGCTGTTGTCCAGGTTCCATTTCACCGAGTCGTCGGCCAGCTGTTGGTCGAGACGCTGGCCGCGGTCCGGCAGGTTGTAGTAACCGGGAATTTCGCTAGCCGTCGGCGAAACTGGCTGGAAGTTGGCGGAGACGATATAGCCACGTGCCGGGTTCTCTTCCTGCGGGTTGTCGCTGAACGGGTAGAAGCCGTTCTTGTCCGCCTCGGCAGTGCTGCCGTCGAGGATGAAACTCGGGTTCACCCCGGCTGGGCGTTTTGGCAATTGTGCGGCCGCCCACCAACCGATATCGCCCTTGGCGTTGGCCCATACCAGGTTGAGGCCCGGTGCCTGGATTTTCGCGGCGGCGCTGCGCATCTTCGGCAGGCTGTCGGCGCGGTTGAGCTGGTAGAAACCCTCGAGCAGCGGGTTCTCGGTTTCGAGGAAGGCCCACCACAGGGCGATTGGGGTTTTACCGCCGGTCACTCCAAGGGCGTCGTTGATGATCGGGCCGTGGGGCGATTGGCGCAGGGTCAGCTTGACCGCTGCCTCGCCCTTGACGCGGATTTCCTGCTCGCTGGTTTTCAGCTCTACCCACTGACCGTTGAACCAAACCTGATTGGCGTTGGCCGGGTTGACCTTTTCGGCGATCAAGTCGAGGTCATCGTTCTGGAACATCGTCAGGCTCCAGCCGAAATCCAGGTTATGGCCGAGCGAGGCGAAGGGGTTGAGCGCCTGGTGATGGCCATAGAGCTCGAAGCCCGGTGCAGAGAGCTGCGCCTCGTACCACACCGCCGGTACGGCGAAGCGGATATGCGGGTCGCCGGCCAGCAATGGCTTGCCGCTTTGGGTGCGGCTGCCGGAGATGGTCCAGGCGTTGCTGCCCTCGAACTGCGGCAGGCCGGCTTCGACCAGCGCCGCGTGGCTGATCCGGGCGATGGCGTTGAGGTCTTGCCAGTCGCTGGCGGCCAGGCTCGCCTGCCCGACCACGCCTTGCGGGTGCCAGTCGAGGTCGAACACCTGCAGGTAGTTGGCGCCCAGCTCGTCGCGCACATAGGTCAGCACCGGCTCGGTACGCAAGGCTGCGGCAAAGCTGTAGGCCATATAGCCGGCGACGCTGACGGTATCTTCCGCGCTGAAGGGCCGTGGCTCGATCCCCAATAAGTCGAACTCGACGGGTTTGGCGTGGCTGGCCTGGTATTGGTTGATGCCGTCCAGATAGGCCGCCAGCGCCTTCCAGGCAGCGGACTGCTGGTCGAGCTTGGCCGCGTACTCATCGGCATGTTCGCGGATGCGCAGGGTGCGGAACAGGCGGTCGGTGTCGAGCAGCTTGCTGCCCAGCACCTCGGCCAGCTCGCCGCGCGCCAGGCGACGCAGCATCTCCATCTGGAACAGGCGGTCCTGGGCGTGCACGTAGCCCAGCGCGCGGTACATGTCCGCTTCGTTCTGCGCCTGGATGTGCGGCACGCCGCGTTCGTCGTAGCGCACGCTGACCAGCGCCTGCAGATGCTCGATCTGCATTTGGCCATCGCGGACCGGCTGTTTGCTGTGCACGTACCAGGTGGCGCCGGCGGCCACCGCGGCAACGGCGATAGCGAGGGCAGTCAAAGTGCGTTTCATAAACGGACAACTCCATTTGCTTCTTGTAGTGCCCGGATTGTCCGGGGTTGGCTACCGTTCGGCATTGACTGAACGCGTCAGGGCTGCAAGTCTTCGGTCAATATTGCGGAGCCTGCATGGACACTTTCGACGCTGCCCCCGGCGATTCGCCGCTGACCCACTCGGCGACCTTGCGCCGCCTGCTGTACGAGGCGCTGGCCGAACTTGGCCTGGACCCCACCGAGGTCTACCGGCGCGTGTATCACCATCGGCGGGTCGCGGTGCCGACCATCGACAACCGCCTGGAGCACGACAACGCGCCGCTGTTCTGGCAGGCGCTGCCGGAAATCACCGGCGACCCGGACATCGGCCTGCACCTCGGCGAAGTGATGAAGCCGCGCCTGCTCGATGTGGTCGGCTACCTGCTGCTGGCCAGCAGCGACCTGCGCCAGGCGCTGGACAGTTTCGTGCGCTTCCAGCACATCATCTCCGGCGGCCTGGCCGCGCAGTTGCACGTCGAGGGCGAGCAGGCGCGCCTGGTGATCGACCTCAACTACCTCGGCGTCGACCCGCTGCGCCAGCAGATGGAGTGCGTCGCGCTGCTGATCCGCAAGCTGCTGGCGCTGGTCAGCGACGATGAGTTCCGCCTCAGCGGCCTGCACTTCCGCCACGCCCAGCCGCGCCAGCTGCGCGAGCACCTGCGCCTGTTCGGCCAGGCGCCGCTGTTCGGCCAGGCGCACGACGCCCTGCTGTTTCCCGCCGCGCTGCTGCAACGGCCGTCGCGCACGGCCAATCCGGGGCTGCACGCGCTGCTCAGCGACTACGCGCAACGCCAGCTCGACGGCTTGGTGGAGAACCAGTTGCTCAATCGCCTGCGCTACCTGCTCGGCCTGCGCCTGCACGCCGGCGATTGCTCGTTGCGCGGCTGCGCCCGCGAGCTCGGGCTGTCGGCGGCGGGGTTGCAGCGCAGCCTGGCGGCGCGGGGCTACAGCCTGCGCCAGGTGCGCGAGGTGGTGCGGCGGGATCGGGCCACGGAGCTGCTGCGCAGGGGGCGGTCGATTCGCGAGGTGTCACGCGCCTGCGGCTTCGCCGAGCTGTCGCCGTTCTACCGCGCGTTCCGCCGCTGGCACGGCGAGACCCCGGAGCAACACCGTTTGCGCGTGAGCAGCTGAGAGCGGCCGTGCGCCGAGGGCACACGGCCACGCGGGCTATTCGACCAGCGGGATATTGCGGGTGTTGGCCAGCAGGCTGATGGCGTCGAGCTGGGTCTCGACCTGCAGCCAGCGCAGCGCGAGCGGCGGCGAGACTTCCTTGGCGACCCGGTCGCTGTACTTCTCCTTCAGCTCCGAGCGGTCCTCCTCGAGGTCCAGCCATTTCTCCCGCAGCTTGCCGGCGGTGTCGGCGTCCACCGGGCCGCTGTTGTAGGCCTTGGCGTAGTCCAGGACCAGCGCGATGGCTTCCTTGCTGAGTTTGTCGGCTTCGGTGCGGTAGGTGTTGTAGATCGGCCAGAAGGCTTCACCCTCCTTGGCCCCCAGGCCCATGTTGGCTTCGACGATTTCCTTGCGTTTGTAGTCGATGTCGGCGATCTGGTTCTGGATGGCCGATTTGTGTTCTTTCATCACCTCCTTGGTCGACGCCGCATCACCGGCGGCGGCAAACAGCGGCAGGCTGACGCAGACGAGCAGGGCGAGGCTAGATCGTTTGAACATGGCTAACTCCTGAGTATGCGACGAGGTCCATCGCGGGTCAGTTCAAGAGTCTAGACAGCTTTGCCGTTGCCCGGCGCCGACTTAAGTCGGCTGCAGTCAGGCCAATGCCGGGGTCCACGCGTTCGGCTGCCACGGCTGGGGGCTGCCCGGCGCGCCGGGCGGCGCGGTGCCAGCGCTGCTGACCCGGAACTCGCCACACAGGCCGGTCAGATGCTCGGCAAGCTGTTCCAGGCGCTGGCTGTCCTCGGCCACTTCTGCGGCATCGCGGGCGGTCTCATCGGCGATCGCGCGCACGCTGTCGATCAGTCGCGCCACTTCGCTGGTGGCGGCCAACTGCTGGCGGGTGGATACGCTGATGGCCCGAATGGCCTCAATCGAGCGGTGCACGTTGTCCAGCAGGGTCACGGTGCGTTCGGTGTGGCCGACACAGCGGGCGACCCCTTCATGGCTCTGCGCCATGGCCGCCACGGCATTGGCGGCGCCTTGCTGCAGGCGGCCAATCATGCCCTGGATTTCGCCGGTGGCTTCCTGGGTGCGGAATGCCAGCTGGCGCACCTCGTCGGCGACCACGGCGAAGCCACGGCCATGCTCGCCGGCGCGGGCGGCCTCGATCGCGGCATTGAGCGCCAGCAGGTTGGTTTGTTCGGCCACCGTGCGGATCACTTCGAGTACCCGGCCGATCTGCTGTGATTCCTCGGCCAGGGCGCGCACCACTGCGCCGCTGCTGCCCATTTCCCGTGCCAGTTCCTGAATGCCTGCCTGGGTCGCGGCGATGGCCGCGTTGCCCGCGCTGGCATCGGCATCGGCCTGGCGCGCGGTCAGGGCGGCCTGCTCGGCATCGTTCGAGACCGCGCCCACCGCCAGGGTCATCTCTTCGATGGCATTGCCCATCTGCGTCGTGGCGCTTAGCAGGGTCTCGGCGCCCCGGTTCAGCTCGGCGGTCGAGAGGCTCAGGTGGCTGCTGGTTGCACGCAACTCGTCACCGGCGCTGACTACGCGGCTGACCAGGCGATCGAGCAGGTCGAGGAAGCGGTTGAAGCGTTGTGCCAGGCGTTCGCGTGAGGGGCTGCGGTAGGTCAGGTCGACCGGCTCGCCATCGCGTAGCAGGTGGGCGGAGGTGTGTTGCAGGTCCTCGCCAATCGCCGCCTCGCGCGCTCCGTGGCGGGCCAGCACCAACAGAATCAGGGTTTCCACCACGACATAGGCGGCGTGGATCAAGACCACCGGCCAGCCCGCGCCGGCTTGTATGAGATGGATGGCCTCACCGTTCTGCTGAGCGATGAAAAACAGCAGGTGGTGCACGGCGATCGTGCCCGCCGCCAGCAGGATCGGCAGCCAGTCACGGTAGTACACCAGAATGGCCAGCAGCACGAAGACGCTGAAGTGCATCTCGATCATGCCGTGACTTTGCTGGATATGCAGGGCCGCGATCAGCATGAAGGCGATGCCGATCAGGCAGCGGTACGCGCGACTGCCGCCAATCAGTGAGTACAGCGCGCTCAGGGCCAGCGCGGTACCGCCGCCGATGGTCAGCGCCGCGGCCCAGGTCGAATGCCAGTAGGCCAGGCCCAACGCATAGAGCGTCATGGCCCAGAGTACGGCGAGCATCAGGCGGTCGGCTTGGCGATAGAAGCTGTTGGGCATGGTTTCCCTCCCACGATCCGAGAAATGGCGATGTCAGAGTAATGGCATTCTGAGTCTTGCCGGAGTGGTACGGATGTCCAATGTGCTGCGGGTTAATCCGACGAAAGGTTGGCGCCGGTCATTTGCCGGTCGCCAGGAGCCGGTTGCGGTTTACCGCGCGAGGGCGACCTGTGCCCGCTTTAGTTCGCGCTATTGGCGATTTCCGGCCACGGGCAGTAACAGCCGACGGCCAGGGTATGCGTGGCGTTGACCGCTCGACCCTGCGCCAATGCGTCGAGAATCGGCTCGATAAAGCTGTTGCTGGAGGTGCAAGTCGCGCCTTCGCTGTAGGGGCCGAAGTAGGCCAGGCGACCGTCTTTATCCCAGATGCCGACGGCGGGGCTGGCGGGCAGCTGCTCGGCGCCGGGTAACTGGCTTAGCGGCTGCAACGCGCTCAGGGTGCCGGCTAATTGCCCATGGCTGTCGGGCTTTTGCACGGCATAGAAGGCGACGCCTTGCGGCCCGAAGCGTTCGAGGAGTTCCGCCAGGTGTTGCTGATTGCCGACATTGCATGGGCAGGCAGGGTCCCAGAAGTGCACCACACGGATCGGCCCGGGCCCCGCCAGTTCGTCCGGCAAGCGCAGGCTATCGCCGGAGAACAGTGCAGTCTGCTCGCTGAAAGGGCGGATATAACGGGCTTCGAACCACCAGAAGGCCACGAGCATGGCGCCCAGCCAAACCACGGCGAGCAGGCTGGCGAGCAGTGTCTTACGGGAAGGCAGGCGCATGGCAGATCAAGCAGCCAATCGGCTAGGGGGCGCGTAGCTTGCCATGTCACGCCCGGCAGCTGAATATCGGCAGCCGCCGCCGGGCGGATAAATCCCCGCGGGATATTCGCCGCATACTTTGGAAGTTCGTGGAAAGTCTTATGCCAGAGCGTTTTCAGCCCGATACCCTGCGTCCGCGCCTGCGACCCTTAACCGCGGCGGGTGCCGATAGCCAGCTGCCAGAGGTACGGGCCTATCGGTGCTTCTATGGCCTGGATCTGGCCAAGCGCTATCCGCGGTTGCAGAACCGTCTCGGCTGCTTTCAGGCGGCGGGCTACGAGATCGTTGCCCAGCTCTGGTTGCCCGAGCAACCCGTGGCGACCTTGTTGCTGCAGCATGGCTACTACGACCATATGGGGCTGTATCGGCAGGTGATCGATTGGGCGCTGGGCATGGGTTTTGCCGTACTCGCCTGCGATCTGCCGGGGCATGGCTTGTCCAGTGGGACGCGCGCTAGCATCGGCGACTTCAGCGAATATCAGGCGGTGCTCCAGGGCCTGTTCGCCGAAGCCGCCGCGCTCGACCTGCCGCAGCCCTGGCACCTGTGCGGGCAGAGTACCGGCGGGGCGATTTTGATCGATTTTTTGTTGAATGATGGCCTGCTGAACGATGGCGGGCGGCCCGAGTTGGGCGAAACCATCTTGCTCGCGCCGCTGGTGCGGCCTCGCGCCTGGGGCTGGTCGAAGTTCAGCTATCGCCTGCTCAAGCCCTTCGTCAGCGGGATCGAGCGACGCTTCAACGCCAACTCCAACGACGCCGACTTTCTCGAGTTCGTGCAGCGCGACCCCTTGCAGCCGCTGAGTCTGCCAACCGCCTGGGTGGGCGCGCTGGCACGCTGGGTGCCCTATATCGAGGCGGCGCCACGGAGTGCGCGCAGCCCCTTGATCGTGCAGGGCGAGGCCGACATGACAGTGGACTGGCGGCATAACCTGGCGGTGTTGCAGGAGAAGTTCGCCAGCCCGACGGTGCTGATGCTGTCAGAGGCGCGCCATCATCTGGCGAATGAGTCCGCCGCGCTGCGGGCGCGCTACTTCGACTTTCTTACCGAGCGTCTGAGCTAAGGCTTGGGGCGTGCCCGGACCCGAGTCCGGGCATTCAGATACCTGGCTGCGCCGGCGCCAGGTTGGCGTTGCTCTGGCCTACCGCCAAGCCGGCGCGCAGCGCCGCCAGAGCCGCCTGATAGTACGCCTTGCCATCGGCGGACTCGGCGAAGGTGGCGAATTCTTCGAGTTCCGGGTCGGACAGGTCGCGATAGACGTACAGCAAGGTGTTATCCAGATCGGCCGCAATTTGTTCCATCAATCGCTGCCGCTGGCTGTTCAGTAAGCCTTGGGCCTGGTCGGCGCCGAGCAGGCCGGGAATCATCTGACTAAGACTGTCGGCGGCGACTCCGGCAAGCGCCAGACTGACTTCGGCGCCCGCTTCTTTCGCCGGCAACGCCTGCGCCAGGTGGCGGATCAGCAGACGGCGGGTGGCGCTGGCTTCGGTTTTTGGCAGGCCGTTGGCATGTTGGGCGAGTTGCTCGCGGCGGGTCGCGTTGACCTCGGCGGCAGTGATCTTGAGGCCCAAGGGTGATTGGAAAAACGCCAGCGCCGGACCCGGGTCGGGCAGGTTCTGCCGCAGCCCGGCCTGGGCGCGCTGATCCATCGCCTGGGGCGCGAAGCGTTGATTGCTGTTGTTGACCAGCGCCTGATAGACCGCTGGCGGCAAGCTGTTGCGGTAGCGCTGCTGGGCGGCGCTGAGGGCGTCACTGAAATGCGCGCGTTGCTGCGGCCAACCGGCCACCTGGTACAACTGGGCGTGGTCGTCGGCCAAGGTCGGCAGGCTGCAGAGCAACAAAACAAAAGCAAAAAGGGCGCGCATAAGGACTCCAGTCGAGCAGGCGGCTATTTTCAGCGGCTAGACCCAGGCTTGTCGAGGCGCGTGAGCCGCGCTGGTAGAATCCTGGCTATGCCTACTACTACCGATCAGTCACTGCTGTTAGCTATCGTCGACGACCTGGCCGAGTCCGGCTGGTCGCGGCAGAAGCTCTTTGTTGCGCAAGATCTGACCCTCGAACTGGCGGCGGAGTGCCATAAGCGTGCTGCCCAAGGTGGTTTGAGTCCGGCCAGCATTGGTCGTGGCGCGACTCAGGTGGTGCGCGAGGGCATTCGCGGCGACCAGATCCAGTGGCTGGAAAGGGGGCAATCGGCAGCCACCGATCGCTACCTGGAGCTGATGGAAGACTTGCGCCAAGTGCTGAACCAGGGGCTCTACCTGGGGCTCGAGGATTACGAAAGCCACTTCGCCCTGTATCCGCCGGGGGCTTACTACCAGAAACATCTGGACCGCTTTCGCGACGATGATCGGCGGGCGGTCTCGGTCCTGCTCTACCTCAATCAGGACTGGCTGCCGGAGCAGGGCGGCGCCCTGCGCCTGTATCTCAATGGCGAGCCTGGGGGTGGCGAGGCCCAGCCGAGCGAACGGGTGCATGACCTTGCCCCGCTGGGCGGCAGCCTGGTGGTGTTCATGTCGGCCGAGGTGCCGCACGAAGTGCTACCGGCGACTCGCGAGCGCCTGTCGCTGGCCGGCTGGTTTCGTCGCCGCGGCGGTAGCCCGTTGTAGCCAGGGGTTGTGGCTATCACTCGGAGGCTTGTTTCAGCCTGTCCGCGCAGCGTTGAGGCGGCGTGAAACATGTCTGGCCTTCGCTCGCTGTTTTCGAACGCGACTTCTTAGTGGCCCCAGACTTTAAGGCTGCCGTGCAGGTCGGTGATATCGCGGATTTCGAGGCTGCCGAGGCGGCTATCGCCGACATACATGTCGCTCAAGACGCGCAGGCGAATGCGCTGCGCCGGCAGGCCGCTGGCGATCAGTTGTTGGTTGATGGTGGTCAGGTCCGGCAGGGTGAATTGCAACTGCTCCTGGCCGCTGGCGTTTTTGACCACGTCGATCATCAGCGTTGGCTGATTGACGCCGAAGATCGGCAACACCAACCCGAGTTGCGCCGGGCCTAAGGCAAAGCCGCCACCGCTGCCGTTCGGGCAATCGCTGGGGGTGACGCAGCCGTTATCGATCTTGAGGTTGCGTAGCGATACGTTGCCAGTGGTATCGCTCCAGCGCAGCTCTTTGATCCGCGCCATCAGGTCCAGGCGGATGCTGATGCCGGCCTGGCCGCTGACCTCGCTGAGGGATTGGTTGTCCAGAACCAGCAAAGCGGCCTGGCCGGGCAAGGCCAGTAGTGCGGTGCAGCAGAGCAATGGCAAGAGCATGAGGTTTCTTAGGCTGAACATGCGGGCGCTTCCTGTGCGGGGTGCCCGGTCAGTCTGGAGTGGGAGGCGCGGACTGGCCACCAGCCTGGAGCCTTTCCCGCCTAAGGATCGGCCGCAAGCGCTTGGCTGCCGGGGGGCCGTAAGCGGTTTCGGCTGATCGGCTTGGCATTTTTCAGGCTTTGCCGCACCTTCGATCGGGCGCATCCCGCGCGGCACTTGTGAGTGGTGTTACCGGCGGTGACCTTGCACGGTTGTGGGGTTAGGCTGGTAGTTGAATGCGGAGGTCATGATGCAAAAAGTCTTGGTCAGTCGCTGTCTGCTTGGGCACCGGGTGCGTTATGACGGCGGTGCCCACGGTCCATTCGAGCAACTGGCCCATTGGCAGGCGGAAGGTCGCGTGGTGGCGCTGTGCCCGGAAGTCGCAGGTGGTCTGCCGACACCGCGAGCGCCGGCGGAAATTCCAGGCGGCCAGGGTGCCCAGGTGCTCGATGGCCGGCGTGCGGTACTGACGATCGATGGCGAGGATGTCAGTGCGGCGTTTCTCGCTGGCGCGCAGCAGGCGTTGGCGCTGGTGCAAGCGCAGGGTATTCGCCTGGCGGTGCTCAAGGCGCGCAGCCCATCCTGTGGCAATCGGGAAAATTACGATGGCAGTTTCAGTGCAGTGAAGGTGGCGGGCGAGGGCGTGACCGCCGCGTTGCTTCGGCGCGCCGGGGTGCAAGTCTTCAGCGAAGAGGAACTGCCGGCGGCGGCCGCGGCATTAGAGGTCTTGGAGGCCGACGCGGGTGCCTGAGCAGGGCGGTCTAGGGCGCAGATAAAAAAGGGAGGCCGAAGCCTCCCTTTTCACCGCCGCGAAGTGCTTAGAACAGCACGCGGCTGCGGATCGTGCCGTGGACGTGTTGCAGCTTCTCCAGCGCCAGGTCGGAGTAGTCGGCGTCGACGTCGATCACCACGTAGCCAACCTTGTCGTTGGTCTGCAGGTACTGACCGGAGATGTTGATGCCGTTGTCGGCGAACACCTTGTTGATCTCGCTCATCACGCCCGGCACGTTCTCGTGAATGTGCAGCAGGCGGTGCTTGCCGGGGTGGGCCGGTAGCGCCACTTCCGGGAAGTTGACCGAGGACACCGAGGTGCCGTTGTCGCTGTACTTGACCAGCTTCTCGGCGACTTCCAGACCGATGTTGGCTTGCGCTTCGGCAGTCGAACCGCCGATGTGCGGGGTCAGGATCACGTTGTCCAGGCCACGCAGCGGGCTTTCGAACTCTTCATCGTTGGAGCGCGGTTCGACCGGGAAGACGTCGATGGCGGCGCCGATCAGGTGCTTGTCCTTGATCGCATTGGCCAGGTGATCGAGTTCGACCACGGTGCCACGGGCGGCGTTGATCAGGATGCCGCCTTTCTTCATCGCGCGGATTTCCTTCTCACCCATCATCCATTGGGTGGACGGCAGCTCCGGTACGTGCAGCGAGACGATATCGGCCATGCCAAGCAGGTCGTGCAGCTTGCCAATCTGAGTGGCATTGCCCAGCGGCAGCTTGGTCACGGTGTCATAGAAATACACCTGCATGCCCAACGCCTCGGCCAGCACCGAGAGCTGAGTGCCGATCGAGCCGTAGCCGACTATGCCGAGCTTCTTGCCGCGGATTTCGAAGGAGTTGGCCGCGCTCTTGATCCAGCCGCCACGGTGGCAGGACGCGTTCTTTTCCGGGATGCCGCGCAGCAGCAGGATGGCTTCGGCCAGCACCAGTTCGGCGACCGAGCGGGTGTTCGAGTAGGGCGCGTTGAACACCGCGATGCCGCGTTCGCGGGCGGCATTCAGGTCGACCTGGTTGGTGCCGATGCAGAAGCAACCGACCGCGACCAGCTTCTTCGCACAGTCGAAAATCTCTTCGGTCAGATGAGTGCGCGAGCGAATGCCGATGAAATGGGCGTCGGCGATTTTTTCCTTGAGCTGATCTTCGGGCAGCGAGCCGGTCAGGTACTCAATGTTGGTGTAGCCGGCAGCCTTGATGGTGTCCACGGCGGATTGATGGACGCCTTCCAGGAGAAGGAACTTGATCTTGCTCTTGTCGAGAGAGGTCTTGCTCATCTGAGTACCTGTTGTCCCGGTAAAAATGTCAGGGAAAGCGGACAGCGCGGGCTGGCCGAGCCGGCGTGTAGCCGCTGCCGCAAACCGAGCGCAGAGCACGATTCGCGGGGTGCGTATGCTAGCATGTTCTCCTTTTTCCTTGCTCGGTTGCGACCTGAAACGTTCTCAGGGCGACCATGAATATTGCGAGAGTTCCGTAGATGACCGACGTTGCCCTGATTGAACAGCTGAAGACCCTGGTTGAGCCTGGCAAGGTGCTGACCGATGCCGACTCGCTGAATGCCTACGGTAAGGATTGGACCAAGCATTTCGCCCCGGCGCCGCTGGCCATCGTCTTCCCCAAGAGCATCGAGCAGGTGCAGGCCATCGTGCGCTGGGCGAATGATAAACACGTCGCGCTGGTGCCCTCGGGCGGTCGTACCGGGCTTTCCGCTGCCGCCGTCGCCGCCAATGGCGAGGTGGTGGTGGCCTTCGATTATATGAACCAGATTCTCGCTTTCAACGAATTCGACCGCACGGTGGTCTGCCAGCCGGGCGTGGTCACCAAGCAGTTGCAGCTGTACGCCGAAGAGCAGGGCCTGTATTACCCGGTGGACTTCGCTTCGGCCGGTTCCAGCCAGATTGGCGGCAATATCGGCACCAATGCCGGCGGGATCAAGGTGATTCGCTACGGCATGACCCGCAACTGGGTGGCTGGGCTGAAAGTCGTCACCGGCAAGGGTGATTTGCTCGAGCTGAACAAGGATTTGATCAAGAACGCCACCGGCTACGACCTGCGCCAGCTGTTTATCGGTGCCGAAGGCACCCTGGGTTTCGTGGTCGAAGCCACCATGCGTCTCGACCGCGCGCCGCAGAACCTCACCGCCATGGTCCTCGGCGCGGCTGATTTCGACTCGATCATGCCCGTGCTGCATGCCTTCCAGAACAAGCTGGACCTGACCGCCTTCGAGTTCTTCTCCGACAAGGCGCTGGCCAAGGTGCTGGCGCGCGGCGATGTGCCGGCGCCCTTCGAAACCGCGTGCCCGTTCTATGCGCTGCTGGAGTTCGAGGCCAGCACCGAGGAAGTCGCCAACGCCGCGTTGGCCACCTTCGAGCACTGTGTCGAGCAGGGCTGGGTGCTCGATGGCGTGATGAGCCAGAGCGAGCAGCAACTGCAGAACCTCTGGAAACTGCGCGAGTTCATCTCCGAGACCATCTCGCACTGGACCCCGTACAAGAACGATATTTCGGTGACTGTGGCGAAAGTCCCGGCCTTTTTGCACGACATTGACGCTATCGTCGGCGAACACTATCCAGACTTCGAAATCGTCTGGTTCGGCCATATCGGCGACGGCAACCTGCACCTGAACATCCTCAAGCCGGACAACCTGAGCAAGGACGAGTTCTTCGCCAAGTGCGCCACGGTGAACAAGTGGGTGTTCGAGATAGTGCAGAAATACAACGGCTCGATCTCTGCCGAGCATGGCGTCGGCATGACCAAGCGCGACTACCTGAGCTATAGCCGTTCGGCAGCGGAGATTGCCTACATGAAGGCGATCAAAGCCGCTTTCGATCCCAACGGGATCATGAACCCCGGCAAGATATTCTCTGCCTGATCCTTGAGTGTTGGTTAGGATTTGGCGTGAGAGCTGCTGGGCACAGGATGCGTCATGGCAGATTCGGTGACGATTTTTGTCGTGGGATTTCTACCAGCGGCGCTTATTTGTTTGGACGCTCTTGAGCGCTGGGCGCCCTACCTAGATGAAGCGCACTGCATCAATAGGTGGAAACGCTGGATTCAGCTTGGGTCACGTGTATTGCTGGTCATGAATGCAGTTCTTCTGGCCCTGCTGATCTACTCCATTGCCTTCTGAGTTTGCCA
>JBOICE010000122.1:0-9844 GCA_050739815.1 Pseudomonas sp.
ACGGTGAAGTCCGTGCCCTGGCCGTGAAGGTCGGTGACCAAGTGGTGTTCGGCCCGTACTCCGGCAGCAACACCATCAAGGTCGACGGCGAAGACCTGCTGGTGATGAGCGAGAGCGAAATCCTCGCCGTTGTCGAAGACTGATTTCCCGCGAATTTTTGGTTCACCGAACGAATCTAAGGAATAACCATCATGGCTGCTAAAGAAGTTAAATTCGGCGATTCCGCCCGTAAGAAAATGCTCGCCGGTGTGAACGTCCTGGCTGACGCAGTAAAAGCGACCCTGGGCCCTAAAGGCCGTAACGTGATCATCGAGAAGAGCTTCGGCGCTCCGACCATCACCAAGGACGGCGTTTCCGTCGCCAAAGAAATCGAGCTGAAAGATCGCTTCGAAAACATGGGCGCGCAGCTGGTCAAAGACGTTGCCTCCCGTGCCAACGATGACGCAGGCGACGGCACCACCACCGCGACCGTCCTGGCTCAGTCGATCGTCAACGAAGGCCTGAAAGCCGTCGCTGCCGGCATGAACCCGATGGACCTGAAACGCGGCATCGACAAGGCGACCATCGCCATTGTCAAAGAGCTGAAGTCCCTGTCCAAGCCATGCGCTGACACCAAGGCAATCGCTCAGGTCGGCACTATCTCGGCCAACTCCGACAGCTCCATCGGCGACATCATTGCCGAAGCCATGGAAAAAGTCGGTAAAGAAGGCGTGATCACCGTCGAAGAAGGCTCGGGCCTGGAAAACGAACTGTCGGTCGTCGAAGGCATGCAGTTCGACCGTGGCTACCTGTCCCCGTACTTCATCAACAAGCCGGACACCATGGTCGCCGAGCTGGAAAGCCCGCTGATCCTGCTGGTCGACAAGAAGATCTCCAACATCCGCGAAATGCTGCCAGTGCTGGAAGCCGTGGCTAAGGCCGGCCGTCCGCTGCTGATCGTTGCCGAAGACGTCGAAGGCGAAGCCCTGGCGACTCTGGTCGTGAACAACATGCGCGGCATCGTTAAAGTCGCCGCGGTCAAAGCCCCAGGCTTTGGCGACCGGCGCAAGGCCATGCTGCAGGACATCGCCGTCCTGACTGGTGGTACCGTGATTTCCGAAGAAATCGGCCTGAGCCTGGAAGGCGCTACCCTGGAACACCTGGGTAATGCCAAGCGCGTGATCCTCAGCAAAGAAAACACCACTGTCATCGACGGTGCTGGCGTTCAAGCCGATATCGAAGGTCGCGTTGCACAGATTCGCAAGCAGGTTGAAGACACTTCCTCCGACTACGACCGTGAAAAACTGCAAGAGCGTCTGGCCAAACTGGCTGGCGGTGTGGCCGTGATCAAGGTTGGCGCCGGCACCGAAGTGGAAATGAAAGAGAAGAAAGCCCGCGTTGAAGATGCCCTGCACGCGACCCGCGCAGCCGTCGAAGAAGGCGTGGTGCCTGGCGGTGGCGTGGCCCTGGTGCGTGCCCTGCAAGCTATCTCCGGTCTGAAAGGCGACAATGCCGATCAGGACGTAGGTATCGCGCTGCTGCGTCGCGCCGTCGAATCGCCGCTGCGTCAGATCGTGGCCAACTCCGGCGACGAGCCGAGCGTGGTAATCGACAAGGTCAAGCAAGGTTCGGGTAACTTCGGTTACAACGCGGCGACCGGCGAGTACGGCGACATGATCGAAATGGGCATCCTCGACCCGGCTAAGGTGACTCGTTCTGCTCTGCAGGCCGCAGCCTCCATCGCCAGCTTGATGATCACCACCGAAGCGATGATCGCTGAAATCGTGGAAGACAAGCCTGCTGCTGGCGGTATGCCAGACATGGGCGGCATGGGTGGCATGGGCGGCATGATGTAAGCCGACCAGCCCTTCTGGTCTGATCCAAGTCGTAGAAAAAGCCCCGCCTAGTGCGGGGCTTTTTTATGGGCGCAGCTCGCGGGCTGGCAGGGGGCGACTTCAGCCGCCTGATTAAATAGTGCTGCAGCCTGTTGTAGGGTGGGGTTAGCCGCGTAGCGGCGTAATCCACCCTACGCGGGCAGAAACACCATCTGCGGCGGCTCGTGCATCAGAAAGTCCCGGTGCGAGATATTCCAGGCGTAGGCCCCCGCCAATGGAAACACCAGCAGATCCCCGACCGCCAGTGCCGCCACCGGTTGCTGGCTCGCCAGCACATCCTTGGGCGTACACAACTGGCCCACCAGGGTGACGGGCTGATCCGTCACCTCCGCCGGCTGGTCACCGCGCACGATCACAAATGGATGGTCATGCCCCTGCGCCACCGGGGTGCGAAAGTGATGAGTGCCGCCGCGGGCGATGGCGAAGTACTGCCCGTGATTGCGTTTGATATCCAGCACCTGCATCAGGTAATAGCCGCAGGCCGCGCTGATAAAGCGACCAATCTCGAAGCGGATGCGGACCGTGCCCAGGTCCTCTTCCTCGATCAGCTTCTGCAGGCCGCGGCAGAAGAGCGGCCAATCGAACGAGCGCTGCGCATCCTGATAGTTGATCCCCATGCCACCGCCGACATTCAGCAGCGTCAATGGCAAATCATGCTCGCGGCAAATCTGGCGGAAGGTGCGCAAGTAGCTGTGGATCAACTGCAGATGGGCGTTAACGTCCAACTGATGCGAAAGCAGATGGAAGTGCAGGCCGTGCAATTCCAGCCAGGACTCTGTACGCAGCAACGCTAGTGCCGCAGCCAAGGCTTCTTCGTCGAAGCCGAAGGGCGTGGGTTTGCCGCCCATCACCAGGCGGCTGTCAGGCGCCTCGGCCAGTTTCAGATTGAGCCGCAGCAGCACCGGGGCACGCCGACCTTGAGCGGCAGCGATCCGTGCCAGGCGACGCAGTTCATTCAGGCTTTCCACATGGAAAGCGTCGATCCGGCAGTCCATGGCGTCCGCCAGTTCGCTGTCGAGCTTACCGGGGCCGCCGAAGATCAACGGCTGCTGCGGGCACTGCTGATAGAGCCAGCGCAGTTCACCACCGGAGGCCGCTTCGAAGCCATCTACCAGCGGCGCCAAAGTCTGCAGGATCGGCGCCTCGGGGTTGGCCTTGGCGGCATAGAACAACTCGCAGTTCGCCGGCATTACCGCACGCATGGCGCGCACATGCTGAGCCAGCGCGTCGAGGTCATAGAGGTAGGCGCACAGGGGCTCTTGTTGCTGTGCGCGCAGTTCGCCGATGGCCTGGCTGATCCGTGGCGGCAGGCTCATGGCTGCTGCCCCAGGCGCGCGGCGGTCAGCGGATTGGGCAGCGCGGTGTAGCCAGCCTCGCGGTCGGCACGCATCAGCAGCCGGGTCATGAAATTTTCCTTGCTCGGCAGCGGAGCGCCAGCACACAACTCGCGCAACGATCGTGGGTTGTCGAGCTGCTGGCATTGAGTCTCCAGCCGCCTGGCGATATGCCGCCACAGGCGCTTCTCCAAGTCGGCATCGCCGCTGGCTAGATGGAAAATCGCTTCGCCAAGGTTGTTTACCAGAGTGCAATAAGCCACCCGTTTCCAGGCCTTATCTGCGTCGTAATAGAGCGAGGCGCGGGTGCGTTCGTCGAGGTGGCTGAGCTGCTTGGGCGTCCAGTGGCCGGGCACCAGCTTGGTGCCCTCGAGGTCGCGAATCCATACCCGGCAGGGCAGGCCGTTCTCATCGAAGCCCAAGAGGGTGTTCTGCAGGTGCGGTTCCAGCACCACACCCTGACGGAACAGGCAATACAGCACGCCGCCGAGCAAGTGTTCGGCATAGCCGCTCAGCCAGCGCAGGGCTGCTTCGGCGTAGTCGACGCCGAGTCGTGTCGCGCACTGTTGGACCAGTGCCTGGCAGACGCTTTGACCCTCCAGGTTCCAGGTGAACAGCGCCATCGCCACCTGCGGCTGATAGCGTTGTCGGCTGTCTGCATCCAGGTTCTGCCGATAGAGGATGCCGAAGCACTCGGTGACTTCGCGGGCCTGCTCCAGATTGCCGAGTGCGCTCAGATCCAGGGTGCTGGCGGCGGGCTCGGGCATTAGCTCGAAGCCCGGTTGCACCTTGGCCAACTGGTGCATCACAGGCGTCAGCAATTGGGTCAGGGCGACCGCGCTGTCCAGCTCGTACCAGGCGTTCTTGCGTACACAGTTGGTCAGCCGCACATGCACCGAGAACTTGAGGAAGTGCGCCAAGTCGGGGTGGTAGAGCGTACGCACCGAGGAGGTCGGATAGAGCGTCAGGCCGTGTGGCCCCAGGTGTTCCAACAGGCCAAGTTGCTGGGCCTTGCGCACCAGCGGATCAGCCAGTACCCGCTCGACTTCCCAGGGGTGACAGGGGTAGAGATCGTCGCGGCCGCAGATCTGTTGCAGGGTTGCGCGAGGGTCTTCGCCCTGATGACGAATCAACGCTGGATCGACGCGGAACCAATGCAACGCAAACTGCGCCCCGACTTCCGGCGAGCAGGCTAAAAGGTGTTCCAGCGAGACGCCTTCGCGGCTTTTCGGTGTCGGGTGCAGGGCATGGCCCCAGATCTGGCGCTGCTCCGAGGCCAGCAAGCTGTCGGCCGGCTCATGGTTGGCGGCGCCGGCATAACGCAGAAAGGTACGGGTGATTTGCAGGCTATTGTCGATTTGCTCGAGCAGTTCACCGTGGCGCTCTGGGCCGTTCAATGGAGCGAGCAGGAGGCGCGCCAGTTCGGCCGCATTCAACGGGTGCCAGCCTTGACCATGACGCTTCAGATAAGGCGCGCTGACAAAGCGGCAGCGGCCCAGCACGCTGGTCCGGTCGGCCAGCAGCACCAGCCGGCCACCTTGCGGCAGGTGGATGCAGACGCACTGGCCGGAGTGCTGGCGCAGGCTCATCGGCAGGTCGAGGTTCTGATAATCCAGGCTCGCTTCGCCGCGTGGCAGGGCATATTCACGCAGATAGCAGTTGAGCAGGCTCTCGATCGCGTGACGCTGGGCATCGCCGTCGAGGGCGCGTTCCCGTAAGGACAAAGTGCTAAGGGCAAGGTTCATGCGGCTATCTCCCGCGGGCTGGTAACTAAGGAACGCGCCAACAGCAGCGCCGCGAATGCGGCCACACAGGCGACGAGGAAGGGTGAAGCGATACCGATACTCTGGCTGACCAGCCCGGCACTGACGCCGGCAGCGGTGCCCGCCCATTTGCCGCTGGCGTCGTACCAGCCGAACAGGCGCCCGGCACCACCCTGACGGCGGCGTTGGCTGAGGCAACGGTGTAAGCCGACGAAGCCGAGCAGCATGCCGGCGCCGCTGAGCAGCCGCAGAGCGAACAGCCACTCGGCTTGGCTTGCCCAGAATTGCAGGGCGTTGCTCAGCGCCAGCAACAGCAGGCCGGCGAGCAAGGTGTTGGCCGTTTGCCGCTGCGCCCAAGGCATAGCGAGCAGGTAGACCAGGTGCGGCAGGCTGTAGAGCAAGCCAATCAGCGCGTCATTGTCGATGCCCAAGGATTCGCCGTAGGGCACGAAGTAAGGGAGGGTTACGACCATGGCGAAGCTGAAAAGAAACTGCACACCGAGCAGGCGTAGCAAATCTGCCGGTAGCTCAGCCAGGCTACCGTTGCCGTTGGCTGCGCTGGGTTTTGTTCGCGGCGGATCGGCCGGCAGCGGCAGGATCAACACGAAGGCCAACAACGGCAGCCAGGCCAGGTAACGATACAACTGCAAACCCAGGCCTTGGGCCGTGAGCAGGCCAAGCAGGATCGGTGCGCTAATCAATGCCAGGCGTGCCGAATACTGCGTCCAGTTCAGCGCCCGCGACAGGCTGGCGTCTTCCAGTTGCGTCGCCAGGTAGGCATTGGAGGCTGCCATGGCGCCGCCGAAAGTGCCCTGGATAATCAGGGCTAGCACGAACACTGGCAAATTGGGGCTGAAACCGGCCAGCAGGAAACCGGCGAACAGCCCGGCATGCGCGCGCAGCAGCGACAACCTACAACCATGCCGATCCGCAAGATGGCCCCAGATCGGCGCCGCCAACGCGGTGCACAGGGTCGGTAGCACGAACAACACGCCGATGCTCCAGCCCGGCGCATCCGACGCCAGATCGGCGAGGATACGCGGCATGAACAACGGAATACCCAGCGCGGTGAAGGCCGATAGATAGTGGCCGAGCAGCACGCTGGCAATCAGTCTTCGCTGCATGGTGCCTCCAGCAAGAAGTTCGCTGCGCTGTAGCCGTAGAACTTGTTGATGTCCGTCGCGCCGGAGTGTTCTTTGCTAAACAGGCTGCCGGCGCTCAGCAGGTATTTCACTGGCAGGTTCTGGCTATCCAGCAGGAAGCGGCGCGCCTCGTGGGTGGGCAAACCTTCACGGTCGAGCTGGTCGAGGCACTCGGCCAGGTTATCCCGCAGGCTGGCGTACAGCTCGGCCCGCCGCGCCAGCCCGGCTGTGGCGATGGCGTCCAGCGGAGCGACGATATTCAGTTGCAAGGTGATGGTGCAGAACATCTCCGCCAAGGGCTGGAACCCGGCGGCGCGAATGCGTTCGTCACGGAGCGCCCCAGGGCTTTGCGCCAAGTCCGGGCAGGCTGCGGCGAAGCGTTCGGGCCATAGGCGCGCCGAGTCGTTGTCTTTCATCAGCAGGCGCAGCGGCTGGCCAGCCTCGAAGATCAGCACGGCGTTCTGCTGATTGGCTTCCAGGGCGATGCCATAGCCCAGCCACAGGCGCAAATGTACCTGCAACAGCAGCTCCAGATAGTCGTCCAGCCAGCGCTGCAGATCACCGCCGTAAAAGCGTTCTACCAGTTGCTGAATAAACAATCGGCCATCCACTAGCGGGCTGGCCAGGGCGGCGACCGGCACCAGCGTGGCATTGGCCAGACCGCTGGGATACTGACGGACGATATAGGCCAGATGGCGCTGTTCGGCGGCATGCCCGCCATGCCGCTCATCCACATGCAGGTAGCGTCGGCCTAGTTCGGGGTCGCGTGCGGCCAGGATTTGCAGGGCGCTCTGGAACCAGTGGCCGTCGTACAGGGTGCTCGGTTTGATCAGGCGCAGATTGCGCGCGCCGAGAGTACTGACCAGCAGCGGCAGCTTGATATGCGTGTGCGGATGCTCGACGCACATCAGCGTGCGAACCGACAGCGTCGGCTCCACCACCCACGCACTCAGGGGGGCTTTGATCGCGCCGTCGGGCAGCCCGTGGTTTTCCAGCTCCGCCCACGTCAACGGATGCACCGGCAGCAGTGCGTGCGTGCTCGCCAGTTGGTTGGCCAGGCCGACCGCATTGAAGCTCGGCCAATGTGCGGGCTGCGGGCTACTCAGACTTATTGCGGCCCAGGGCAGCGCCAGCCAATTGAGTTGGAAGCGCGGGGCGAATTCGGGGGCATAGCCTCTGAGCGCATCGGCATCGAAACCGCTTTTGGCCCGCGCGGTGGGGTAGAAGGGGTGGTCGAGGTAGCTGGCCAAGCGGTCAATACCGATCAGCCGTTGACCCCAATCGGGATGGTCGAGGGTGCGGCCAAGCGCGCCGGCATGTTGCTGGTAAGCCAGGCGGCAGAGCTTGCGCTGCTCGACGGCGCAAGTGGCTTCCGCGCTATAGGCGGCGAATAGCGCCAGGCTGGCGTTATCCAGGCCGTTGCTGAGATGTTCCAGCCAGCGTGGATACCCGTGTTCGAGGCTGGTCTGAGCGTTCTGACGATGCAGCCAAACATCACTGACCGCGCTGAACGCTTGCAGCGCTGCGCCTCGGCGTACCGGCAGCCACAGTTCGCCGTCGGTTAAATGGGTGATGCGCAGCCATAGCGGGCTGGATGCAGGGTCCCAATGCTCGGCTAACTCGGCGGGCAGGCTTGCCAGTTCGCCTCGGCTACTCAGGCCGCGAATATCCTCGCGCAGGCAGCAATCGATGATGCGCTGGCTGATCGCCGTCAGATCGGCATCGCGCACGGGCCTGTTCATGCCAGCTCCAAGCGCAGTGTGTCGAGGGTTTGCGCGCAGCGTGCAGCAAGGCTGGCGGCGTCCGGGGCGATCAGGCGCAGCACGCCGAGGTAGTCCTTGTTCGAGTGGCTCAGGCGGACGTCTTCGCCGACCTGACGCAGTGCGCGATAGTCGATCCAGTGTGTGTCGTGGGTCTGTTCGAAACTGGCGGAGGCCTGTTGCAGGCGACCCGATTCGGCGGCGACCAGATAGTGCACCAACGCCTGTGCGTCGCTACTCTGCAGCGGCTCTAGCGGCTCCCCGAGGTGGAGGGCGAGGATGCGCTCGAACCAGCCTTGCGCTAGCAGTCGGTCGAGGAGGAACTCGCGGCCGTCGCCGATACTGCGGTAGTTGATCTCCACCAGCACCGGGCCTGTGGCGGTGAGGATGAACTCGCTGTGGCAGACGCCGAAGTTGATACCGAACGCGGCGATCTGTGCCAGCGCCGCCGAGCGCTGGGTGCTGCTCAACGGGCCGTTCCAGCGCGCAGCCAGTTCGACGAAGTGCGGAGGTGGCGACAGGCTGACGTCGAAGCCGCCGATGGCTTGCAGGTTGCGGCCGTCGCCGAGGGTTTCGAGGGTGAATAGCGGGCCTTCGAGATAGGCCTCGAGCAGCAGGGCGCGATTCGGTTGCTGCTGCCAGAACTGCGCGCAGAAGTCGGCCAACTCGTTGGCGTTGTGGCAGAGGCGCACGTCCAGGCTGGCGACCCCCTCGCGTGGCTTGGCGACCAGCGGGAAAGGCGCCGTTGTCGGCGGCTCGGCGCCAGGCGTCAGTACGTGGAACCACGGGCTGGGCAAGCCCAGACGTTGCAGTCGCTCACGCATGGCCGCTTTGTTTTTCGCGGCATAGCAGAGCCGCCAGTCCTTGCCAGGGCAGTCGAACAGTTCGGCAACCAGCGCGGTGGTGGTTTGCAGGTGATCGCTGTTGGAGAACACCGCGGCCGGGCGCAAGCCATGGGCGTTCAGCAGTTCGATCACGGCCAGAGGGTTGAACACGTCGCACTCGAGAATCTCCAGGCCTTCGGCCGGGCAGTCGGCGGCGAGTTGTCGGCGATGCTCCTGGGCCTGATCGGTGATCAACACCAGTGGCTGGCCACGTTTGCGCGCAGCAGGGAGAAAACCCTCGGTGACGGCGAGGTGGACGATGTGGCTGAGGATGACGATGGGGCGTTCTTGAGCGGTGTTGCGGTGCATGGCGAGTCTCCTGCGGGCAGCCGCCGCCCGCCCGTGTCGGTTGCAACGATCGGGGACGGGCTGGCCAGCCTTGGGTTATGCGCGGATAGCGCGGGTCAGAAGCTGTAATTAACGCCGAGGGTCAGCGTACGGCCGGGTGCCGGCCAGATTCATGCCGGCCTGGTAATGCGGGAGGCCGAAGCCCAGGTTTCGCTCTGTATCGATATCCACCCGGTCGATGCTCGTCATGGTCAACGGGAACAGCGACAGCGCTTCTGCCGGCCTCGCGGCATGGGCAGCCCGGGTGATGCTCGGCGCTGGTGCGCTTAGGGGCAGGGTAAGTAAACGGACGATGGTTTTCATGTGGGGTTTTTAGACTTCAGTTGAGAGGGGTAAGACTGGACAGGCGCGCTTTCAGGGCGCTGTGCAACAGGCCACGGTCTTCACCAGCAAGGAAGCAGCGGACACCTTGGGCACGCCAATGAGCGTTCTGTTCAGGGCTGCGGGGGTTGGCGCAGAACGGCACCTTGGCCTCGGCGCACGCCGCCGCCAGGTCTTGCAGCGCTTGCCAAACTTGCGGGTGCAGTGGGTCGGGACCGAGTTGCAGATCGAGGGCGAGGTCCAGGGCGCCTTCGAGAATCATGGCAACCCCTGGCAGGGCCAGTATCTCGCGCAGTGCCGCAAGCCCGGCGGCGCTCTCGATCATAGGCACGATGAACGGCTGCTGGTTGGCGCGCTCGATATACGCCGACAGCGGCAAGCGCCCGAAGCCCGTGCCACGGCCACCACTGATGCCGCG
>JBOICE010000123.1:0-9784 GCA_050739815.1 Pseudomonas sp.
TGCGAGCGCGACAAAACCGACAGCCGCCCCATGGACCAGAAAAAGGGCGTGCCGCTCGACAAACTGCTGCAGGCCGTGGCCCTGGGCAATGTGGAAGACGAAGTGCTCTCCAGCGTGGCCGCCCGCCTGGCCCGGCTGGAGCGCGACACCACCGAGGCCGACCAACTCAAAGTCATCGAAACCAGCGGTGGCTATTCGCTGAAAGACCTGGCGCGCGGCATGGTTCAGGCCCTGAACGCCGAAGACGACGACACTCCCTCTCCCGCCGCGGCGGGAGAGGGCGGGGGTGAGGGTGGCGGCCCCTACGTCTACGAAGCCCGCCTGCGCGAAGCCGCCAAACCCTTCAGCAACCCCGCCCTGCGCACCCTGATCCTGCAACTGCGCCAAAAAGCCGACCAGGTCATCGATATCGTCACCAAAGACACCTTGATCTCCGCCACCTTCGCCGAAGGCTCCGACCGCGCCAAAGGCCTGGTGCAAAGCTTCGAGGCCTTCGTCCAGCAACACAAGGACGAAATCACCGCCCTGCAAATCCTGTACAGCCGCCCCACACGCGCCCCGCTCAAGTTTGAAGACATCAAGGCCCTGGCCGACACCCTGCACGCCCCGCCGCACCTGATCGACGAGAGCGCCCTGTGGCAAGCCTACGCCGCACTGGACAAAAGCAAAGTCAAAGGTGCCAGCAAGCGCCGCATCCTCACCGACCTGGTCAGCCTGGTGCGCTTTGCCATGCACCAGGAGAATGAACTCGTGCCCTATCCCGAACGCGTGCAGGCCAATTTCAAGGCCTGGCTCGCGCAACAACAGACTTCACTCCCTCTCCCCCTGGGAGAGGGCAGGGGTGAGGGCACACCCTTCACCCAAGAACAACTCCACTGGCTAGAAATGATCCGCGACCACATCGCCGCCAACCTCGGCATCGAAATCGACGACTTTGAATACGCCCCCTTCAACACCGAAGGCGGCCTGGGCCGCGTGCATCAACTCTTTGGCGCGGAACTGCCCAAGGTGATTGAGGAGTTGAATCGGGAGTTGGCGGCGTGAGTACGCTCGGCGATCTCACTGCTCCGAAGGTCGATCAGACGGGACCGCTTGATGACGGCGAGTTCGTCTACGTAGATATCAGCAGCATAGACAACCAAGCCAAGCGAATAGTTGAACCCAAGCGTTTGCCCGCAGCGTCAGCGCCGAGTCGAGCTCGTCAGCGATTGCAGCAGGGTGACGTGTTGGTGTCGATAACGCGTCCGAACCTGAATGCAGTGGCAATTGTCCCGCCAGACTTGGATGGCGCAATTGGGTCGACGGGCTTTCATGTTCTGCGGGCCAAGGACAGCGTCGAACCGCACTGGCTCTACTACGCTGTCCAAAATCGTGACTTCGTTCATTCGATGTCCGAATTGGTTCAAGGTGCACTCTATCCGGCAGTGCGCCCCAAGGACATTCGAGAGTATTCGATTGTTCCGCCACCACTCGACGACCAGCGCCGCATCGTCGCCGAAATCGAAAAGCAGTTCTCCCGCCTCGACGAAGCCGTCGCCAACCTCCAGCGCGTTAAAGCTAACCTCAAACGCTACAAAGCCTCCGTCCTCAAAGCCGCCATCGAAGGCCGCCTCGTCCCCACCGAAGCTGAACTCGCCCGCCGCGAAGGTCGCAGCTACGAACCCAGCGAACAGCTCCTGCAACGTATCCTCGAAGCGAGGCGGGGGCAGTGGGCGCGGAAAGGCAAGTACTGCGAGCCAGACAAACCAAGCGATTGCCTTTTGCCACAAGTACCCGAGGGGTGGAGCGTAGCGACGGTGGAGCAGTTGTCTTGTCTTGTTGAGTACGGATCATCAGCCAAGACAAATGAAGACTCGACGGGGGTGCCAGTACTCCGTATGGGAAACATCGTTGAAGGTGAACTTGTTTTCGACGAGTTGAAATATCTGCCCAGCAGTCATGAGGAATTCCCAAAACTGCTCGCAGAACCAGGCGATCTTTTGTTCAATCGAACAAACAGCCCCGAATTGGTTGGAAAGACAGCCGTATTTAAGGGGCCCAAGGGACAGTATTCTTTCGCCTCGTACCTCATCCGGATTCGCTTGATCGTAGGCGGAATCCCCGAGTTCATCGCCGCATATATCAACTCTCGCTACGGCAGGCAATGGATCAAGTCGGTTGTGACGCAGCAGGTGGGCCAAGCGAACGTAAACGGTACGAAGCTCCAAGCACTCGCTGTGCCGCTCCCCCCGCTCGCGGAACAACACCGCATCGTCGCCGAAGTCGACCGCCGCTTGTCCCTCGCCCGCGAAGTCGAGACTGAGGTTGAGGCGAACCTAAAGCGCGCTCAGGCCCTCTCGAGGGCAGTCCTCTCGGCCAATTTCGCTAAGGAGAAGGCCGAGTGATCGTCAAAAGTGGGGCGGAGATTGCCTACTCATTGGGCATGATCGATGAGACGGTGTTGTTCAACCACCTCTTTGCTCCAGGTGCTCTCTTGGAGGCGTTTGAGTCGCAGTTCAAGATAAGCGCGGGAAAGGACGTTGACCGCCTGAATGGATTTCAGTTTGCGCTGCGTGCGGAGCCGGAATTTACTATCGCATCGAACAAATGTTTGGCAGGCACTTATCGCTTTGCACCTTATCTTGAGAACCTCAAGACGAAAGGGCGGAACAAGATTCCGCGGTTGATCGGCATTCCGACGATCAGAGACCGCGTTGTACTTCATCAGTTGAATCGCTACTTGGCTGTTATCTTTCCGCGATGTGTTCCAAGGAGCGTTGCCAGCACATACGTTAGAGAAATCGCGGCCGATTTGTCGGTAAAGCCGCTAGCAGATCTTTGGGTTTGCGGTACGGATATCGAGACTTTTTACGATAACGTCCGTCCACAAAAGCTACTCAAAGTGCTTGGTGACAAGGTTGGTTGTTGGCAGGCTTTGCGTCTGGTTGATAGAGCCTTACGAACTCCTACGGTCCCCAAGAACTCTCGGCGCTCAACTCGTGGCGGTTTGAGTCCAAAAATGGGAATCCCGCAAGGCCTTGCGATATCCAATATCTTGGCGTCGATCTACATGCAGCAGGTGGACGAAGCGATGAAGACGTTAGGTGTGACCTACTACAGGTATGTTGACGATGTACTGATGTATGGCTCTCATGGCACCGTAGAGAAAGCGCTCCGATCCTTGCGGGTCCGTTTGGCGCATAGAGGTCTGTCGTTGCACCCCTTAGGCTCCGGAAAAAGCTATCTGCAGCCAGCCGCCCAGAGGTTCGGTTATTTGGGTTATGAGTTTTCGCTTCCTGTTATTACTGTTAGAGATTCGACAGTAGAACGGCTTTTGCAATCTGTCGCCGCAATGTTCAGTGCATATGCGCACAACAAGGTTCGACGACTCGAAAAACACAAATACCTTGATGAAGTGCGCTTGGCAGAGATTTTCCTTCTCGAACTGAACGAGCGGATCACAGGTGCAATTAGTGAGAAGAAGCGGTATGGATGGATCGCTTACTTCAATCAGGTAACTGACCTCAGCCTGTTGCACCGACTGGACCAAACCATCGCTGGCTTCTTCTCGCGCATGCCTGACTTCGGGCACAAACCGCCAAGCGGCCTCCGACGCCTGAGTCGAGCATATTTCGAAATGAAGTTTGACCCGGAGGGTGGGTACGTCAGAAACTACGACGCAATCGAGTCACGTGCTGAGAAGCTGGAATTTTTGATTGAGAGAGGCCGAATTGGCCCGACGGAAGCTTTGACCGATGAGCAGATCAACGACAGGTTTGAGAAGTACCGTCACAGAGTGCTCTCTGAAATGCATTCAGACGAAGGGGTCCTATATGGATGATGCTGCTACTATGCGGAAGCGGGTGTCGCCTACCGTGAAAACGGAACCCCTTGCAGCCTTGGCGGCAAGGGCGGAAGTGCTCCATACCTCGCGCAAGCTGGGGGCGGTGCCTTGTGCGCCGAGACCTTCTTGGGGCCGCGTTCACCGTGAGTGCCTGAGAAGAGGATATGACTTGATCCAGCAGGCGTCACCCGCACCTCTCTGCTGGAGAGGGCTGATGCTATGAGAGATTTCTTGTTCTCGGTACAGACTGACTCATGGCGTACGGCCGGTTGCCGTTACAACGCTGCTAGGCGGCTAAAACGCAGGGAGTTTATTTCCACTGTTAGCTTGGCTTTTTTCTCAGCTTTGACTGTCGCGCTCGCGTTCTTGCAGCGGGTTTACGCAGCTCAACCGGGCTCACAGATCGACAACTACCTCACGGCCTTATCCGCTTGTCTAGGCATTTTCCTCTTAGCGATTAGTCTGATTGAGTGGGGAGCAGCGAATGGAGCGAAAACTGACTCACTTCATCGGAATGCCGAGGTATTGAATGCTCACAGCCGAAAGATTGCGCAAACGATTGCTGAACTTGGCGCAGGGGGACAAGTTACTTGGGGCGCGGTTGATAAGCTTCGTACCGAGTATGAAGCGATCAAGGAAAGTTGCTCGCATAACCATGAGCCTCTGGATGATCGGCTTTTTCTTGCGCAGAAGAGGATGGCCAAGGAATTCTTGGTTAACGGAAAACCAAGTGTTTGCGCCTTTGAGGCTGGTTGGATTGAAGTTCGACATTGGTGGTCAAGTTTGCGATCCTTTTCGCTTTACTGGGCGATTGTCGTGGGGCTAGTCGCAGCGACACCCTGGTTCAATAAGTGATGGAACGCACTAAAACGCCGTTCTCTCTCCACATCTTCGTCGCCGATGGCGACCCCGACGGCCTGCGTCTCGTGGAGCGGTCCAACTGGGTCGGCAAGGCGCTGGTGTTCCCGCGTGCCTTGCTGCCGCAGGTCAAGCAGCGGCCGGAGTTGAGCCAGACCGGCGTGTATCTGCTGCTCGGCCCGCGTGAGGATGGCGAGGGCGACATGCCGGATATTCAGCAAAGGTGTGGAGCAATGCCATGACGCCACAACAGGTCGCCGCCTGGGCAGCAGCGGGCGAATCCGAAACGATGGAATTCAAGCGCACCACGGGTGAGCGACGCGAGGCCATGCACGCGCTGTGCGCCATGCTCAACCACCGTGGCGGGCGCGTCCTGTTTGGTGTGGAGCCAGACGGTGGCGTGTTGGGCCAGCAGGTGAGTGACCGAACGCTGGAAGAGCTGGCCCAAGAAATTGGCCACATTGACCCGCCCGCATTCCCTTCGATTGAGCGCGTGCCGTTGGACGGTGGACGCGATGTGGTGGTGCTGACAGTGTCGCAAGGGCCGGGGCGGCCCTACAGCTACCGGGGCATGTCGTACAGGCGGGTGGGCAATGTGAATGCGCGCATGTCGCGCGACGAATACAACCGCATGCTGCTG
The DNA here is from genome assembly GCA_050739815.1 of Pseudomonas sp. GTDB lineage: Bacteria > Pseudomonadota > Gammaproteobacteria > Pseudomonadales > Pseudomonadaceae > Aquipseudomonas. Next base: position 5,322 of record JBOICE010000123.1, read on the forward strand.
GAGCGGCTGCATGCCGAGCAGCGCTGGGAAAACGAACCCGCGCAGGGCTGGGCGGTGGCTGACTTGGACGCTGACGAGATTGTGCGCACCGTGGAAGAGTCCATACGCCGGGGCCGACTGGACGAGCCCGGCACGCGTGACCCGGCTGAGCTGTTGCGTGGGCTGGGCCTGTTGCGCGATGGGGCGTTGCTGCGTGCGGCGGTGGCGCTGTTTGGGCGTGAATCTGAACTGGAAGCGCGTGCGCCGCAGTGCATGCTGCGCGTGGCCCGCTTTCGTGGGGTGGACCGCACCGAGTTTTTGGATAACCGGCAGTTTCACGGCAACATTTTTCAGCTGCTGCACCGGGCGGAGCGCTACCTGCGCGAAAGCCTGCCCGTGGCGGGCCGGGTGTTGCCCGGTTTGTTTGAGCGCGTGGACGATCCGCTCTACCCGCCCATGGCCCTGCGTGAGGCACTGGCCAATGCGTTTTGCCACCGCGACTACAGCATTGGCGGCGGCTCAGTGGCTGTGGCCATTTATGACGACCGGCTGGAGGTCACGTCGTCCGGCACGTTGCATTTCGGCCTGACGCCCGAAGCGCTGCTGCAACCCCATGAGTCGCTGCCGTGGAACCCGCTGATCGCGCGCGTGCTGTACCGGCGCGGCATCATCGAATCGTGGGGGCGCGGCACGCTGAAGATGGCCGAGCTGCTGCAGCAAGCTGGCTTGCCCCGGCAAGAGATAGAGGACGCGGGCGGGTGCGTCACGGTGCGCTTCCTCCCGTTGCGCTATGTGCCACCCCAGCGCGTGGCCCATGACCTGACCGAGCGGCAGCGGGCGGTGCTGGCCCTTGTTGAGGCTAGTCAGGGTGGGCTGGCGTTGCGGGAAATCAGGGAAAAGATGGCAGGCCATGCGACGGAATGGGAGGTCAAGGGTGATCTTGAGCTGTTGAAACGGCTGGAGTTGGTCGAGCGTGTCGGTTGGGGTATGGGCTCCCGGTGGCAGTTTCCGCCGAAGTGACCCCAACAATCTGATGCCGACCTTCTATTCCCTCTTATTCCCTTCCATTCCCCCTTATTCCACTCCCATTCGATAGCCGCCATGCCCGCCAGTCCGTTCTCCCTCCGCATCTTCGTCACCGACGGCGATCCCGACGGCCTGCGCCTCGTTGAGCGGTCCAACTGGGTGGGCAAGGCGCTGGTGTTCCCGCGCGCCTTGCTGCCGCAGGTCAAGCAGCGGCCGGAGTTGAGCCAGACCGGCGTGTATCTGCTGCTCGGCCCGCGTGAGGATGGCGAGGGCGACATGCTTTACGTGGGCGAGGGTGATCCCATCCGCCCGCGGCTGGAGAGCCATTACGCGCAAAAGGATTTTTGGACGCGTGCCGTGTGCTTTGTGGCCACGCCGGGGCAGCTCAACAAGGCGCATGTGCAGTTTCTGGAAGCCAATCTGGTGCGTCTGGCCAAGGCGGCCAAGCGCATACCACTCGACAACGGCAATCAGCCCGCCGAACCGTCGCTGAGCGAGGCTGACCGGGCCGACATGCAGGTGTTTCTGGACAACATGCTGGGCATGTTGCCGGTGCTGGGCGTGCAGGCGTTTGAGCAACCGACCAACCAGATCGCCGAGCCCGTGGCACAGCTCAGTTGCAAGGGCAAGGGCGTCGAGGCGAGAGGTTATGAGTCGAGCCAGGGCTTTGTCGTACGAACCGGATCGCAGGCTGTGGTGGAGGTGACTCCCTCTTTTCAGAAGATGGCTGGCACCAGCGAGCTACGGCAGGATTTGATTGAGCTCGGTGTTTTGAAACTCGTTGGCGACGTCTATCTATTTACGCAGGACTATGCATTTAGTTCACCATCGACCGCTGCAGACATCGTGCTGGGTCTCAGCGCTAATGGGCGGACTGCTTGGAAAGATGCGTTGGGCCGCACGCTCAAACAGTTGCAGGCCATGGAGTCAGACGCGTGACTCAGCGCGAAGTGGTCACGCCTGCGGACAGCCTGCGCGGGCCGCTTGGTGTGCACGATCCAGACCCCAGAACAAACAACTCCGAAACACTCGTTGACCGCCACAGGTTCCCATCATTCGCGAATAGCTCTGGCGTTTGCTATGAAAAACGTAGCGGCTTGCGCAGTGAGTACGAGGGCTGAATGCTGGTTTGGCTAAAGTATTTGTTGTGTGAGGTGCTTGGGTGATTCATGGCTTTATGCAAACTGCATATTGCATTGATCCTTAAGCTGCTGAGTAATACTCAAATATTTCTGTTGATATGCTGTATGCATATTGCATATAATCCAGTCATGAGTTCTTCAGGAATCAAATCCCGCCTTAGCCATGCCCAGTGGTCGCTCAAGCCGCAAGACCTGGCGATGGGGTTCAAGCTCGTGTGTCTGGCAGGCAAAAAGATGCCCTACACAGAGCTTGCTCTGGCCATGCGGATGTCCCAATTTGAGGCGCATGCCTGCCTGGCGCGCTTGACCGGTGCCCGGCTGCTCACAGAGGTCAATGGCGCACCTGCGCTGGTAATGCCCGCCTTTCGGCCCATGGTGCTGCAAGGGGCGGCCTACTTCTTTCCCGCCGTGCGGGGTGAGGTCACGGTGGGTTTTCCCACGGCGTATGGGGCGGAGCCGCTCAAGTCCATGGTGCTGTTCTCTGACGAACTGCCGCCCGTATGGCCGCACGCTGACGGGCCCGTGCGCGGCAGCATGCTGCTGCCGCTGTACCCCAAGCTGCCGTTGGCCGCACAGGCCGACCCGGCTTTATACGAGCTGCTCGCCTTGTTTGATGGGCTGCGCATTGGCCAGGCGCGCGAGCGCGAGCTGGCCCGCAAGCTGCTGGAAGAGCGGCTGAAATGACGCACCACCGCCATGAGTAATCCCAACCTCGCCATTCTGGAACTGGTGGCCCATGCGCTGGGGCCGGTCTGCGACGACGTGGTGTTTGTAGGCGGCTGTGCTGCCGGCCTGCTGCTCACACAGCCCCGGCCAGACCGCATTCGCATCACAGAAGATGTAGACATCGTGGCCCAGGCCCTTACCGTGCATGCTTACCACGACATCGACAAGCGGGTGCGTGCGCAGGGCTTCAGCAACGACATGCGGCCAGGTGCGCCCATCTGCCGCTGGGTTTACAAGAGCGTGACGCTGGACGTCATGCCCACCGTCAAGGAAATACTTGGTTTTGCAAACCGCTGGTATCCGCTGGCGATTGCCACTGCGCAACCGGTGCAGCTTGCATCCGGTTTGCAGATCAAGCTGATTGCGGCGCCGGTCTTTATTGCCACCAAGCTGGAGGCCTTCAAGGACCGGGGCAAAGACGCCAGCGGGCAACCCGACTTTCTGAGCAGCCATGACATGGAAGACATCATCGCCGTGACCGACCGCCGCCCCGAGCTGTTGGCCGAATGCCGCTTGATGCCTGCCGAGTTGCGCGCGTACCTGGCACAGGAGTTTTCAGTCTTGTTTGCCCATGCTGACTTTGAATCCACCCTCGCCGGGCACCTGCCGGGCGATGCAGCCAGCCAGGATCGGCTGGCCAAACTCAACACGACCTTGCGCGAATTCACCCGCCTTTCACCATGAACACCACGACCAACAGCCTCGTCCAGAAACTCTGGAACTACTGCAACGTGCTGCGCGACGACGGCATGAGCTATGGCGACTATGTGGAGCAGCTTACCTACCTGCTGTTCCTGAAGATGGCCGACGAGCGGGCGCAGCCACCGTACAACCAGGCCAGCATCGTCCCGGACGCTTACTCATGGCCGTCATTGCTCGCCAAAGATGGTGACGAGCTGTTCGACCACTACCGCCACGTGCTGGAGGCATTGGGCCAGCAGAAGGGCACGTTGGGCCTGATCTTCGGCAAGGCGCAAAACAAGTTCCAGGACCCGGCCAAGCTGCGCCGCCTGGTGGTGGACCTGATCAACGCCGAAAACTGGACGGTGCTGGGCGCTGATGTCAAGGGCGACGCCTACGAAGGCCTGCTGGAGAAGAACGCGCAAGACACCAAGAGTGGCGCGGGCCAGTACTTCACACCGCGCGCGCTCATCCAGGCCATGGTGGACTGCATCGCGCCGAAGCCCGGCGAGTCAATTTGCGACCCGGCCTGTGGCACGGCGGGCTTCTTGTTTGCGGCGCACGACCATGTGGTGCAGCACCACCCCAACCTCACGCGCGAGCAGAAAAAGCACCTGAAGGAGAGCGCCTTGCGCGGCTGGGAGCTGGTGCAAAGCACGGCCCGCCTGGCCGCGATGAACCTGCTGCTGCACGGCATCGGCTCGGAGAAGTCGGTGCCGGTGGTGGTGGCCGATGCGCTCACGGCCGACCCCGGCGAGCGCTTTGACGTGGTGCTGGCCAATCCGCCGTTTGGCAAGAAGAGCAGCACGGTCATCGTCGGCGAAGACGGCCGCACGACGACCGAAAAAGACATCATCGAGCGCGACGACTTCTGGGCCACCACGTCCAACAAGCAGATCAACTTTGTGC
>JBOICE010000124.1:0-35934 GCA_050739815.1 Pseudomonas sp.
TCGGATGCCTGGAGTCCTGAGACAAGACGCCATAACGAGTCATAGCTGGGCTATGGCGAGGAGCGGTAACGCAGTATCGGGGCCTCAGGCGCCGAAATTGACTAATGGAACTAGCCACACAGGCCACTAGCTCCCGCCCCTCAGGAGCCCGCCGCCTCTTTGGCCTTCTGCCGCTTGAGGAAGTCGACCTTCCACTGCTCCATACCCATGAACTCCGAATCGAGATTGGCCTCGACTTGGTATTTGGCTTTTAGCACAGAAATTTCGGCATGCTGCTCCACCAGGAATTGGTCAAACCGCTTAATCAGTTCGGGGTGTTTAACTGTCGAGAGGTTGAACGTGCTGCGGGTGTAGGGCAGTTTCGGGTCGAACACCAGGGCGCCTGGGCGGGCGCGGATGTTGTCCAGATAGTAAGTCGCGACTACGACGTTGAAGTAGGCGCCATCGGCGTCCTTCTTCAGGGCCTGTTTGATCATCTGCTGCAGGTCGGCGCCCTGGACCAGCTGGATCTGCTGCGCGGCGATGCGCTCCTGGTAGACCCAGGGCGTCCAGCCATTCACCACCGCCAGGCGTTGCAGCTTCTCCAGGCCTTGGCCTTGCTGCTGCGGAGCGACCAGCACGCCATCGACGTAATTGACGACACCCTGGCTGTAACTCAGCCCCTTGCCAGTTTTTTGTAGTTGCGACCAGTTGGGGTTGTCCGGGTATTTGAAGTCCACCTCACCTTGCAGCAGCGCAGGCAGCAGGCGCTCGACCGACAGCGCTTGGTACTCCAGTTGCACGCCACTTTTGGCCGCGAACAGGTCGAGCACTTCGCGGGCGAAACCCTCGTAGTTACCTTGTCTATCGGTGCTGTAGTGCGGCAAGAAGGCCAGGTTTTCCACGCCCACCACATAGGTTTGCGCCTGGGCACTGGCGGATAGCAGAACGGCTAACAGACTGCAGACGAGCTTTGGCTTCACAACAACCCTCCTGGTTAGTGGCTTGTAACGACCCGAACAGAGATAACTAGCCGCACGCTTGCGTGGCCGAGGAATTAATCGAGGCGGCCTAGCCGCCGGTCATGCTCATAAACCGCAGCACCTGCACTTGCTCTTCAACCTGGAAGTGATGGCGCTCCGGTTTGAGTTGCAGGGCGTTTTGCAGGGCTTCGCGCAGCCGCTGGCTATCGCCTGGATGGGCGCGCAGCAGGGCTTTCAGGTCGAGGGCGCCTTCATGGCCGAGGCAAAGCACCAGCTTGCCCTCGGCTGTCACCCGCACGCGATTACAGTCGCCGCAAAAGTTGTGGCTGTGCGGAGAGATGAAACCAACCTGAGTATCGCTACCGACCACCCGCCAGTAGCGCGAGGGTCCACCCGTGACTCGACTGCTGCGCACCAGGGCGTAGCGTTGCTCGATGCGCTCGCGCACTTCATCACTGGAGCAGAAAGTCTCTTCGCGCTTATGGCTGGAGATGCTGCCCAGCGGCATTTCTTCGATAAAGCTGATATCCAGTCCGCGCTCGACGGCGAACTCGACCAGATCGAGCACTTCGTCGTCGTTGCGACCTTTCTGCACCACGCTATTGAGCTTGATCCGGCTAAACCCTGCCGCCCTCGCCGCTTCGATGCCGGCCAGTACTTGCTCGAGCTTGTCTCGTCGGGTGAAGGCGGCAAAACGTTCGCGTTGCAGGGAATCGATGCTGATATTCAGACGTTTAACGCCGGCTGCACGCAGTTGCGGCGCCATCTCATAGAGTTGCGAGCCATTGCTGGTGATCGCCAGGTCCTCCAACTCCGGCCGCGCGCCCAAGCGCTCAAGCAGGCTGAGCAGGCCTTTGCGCACCAACGGCTCGCCACCCGTGATGCGGATGCGCTTGACCCCAAGACCGATAAAAGCATCGGCCACGGCATAGAGTTCTTCGAGGCTGAGGATCTGCTCGCGAGGAGCGAAGACCATGTCTTCGCTCATGCAGTAGGTGCAGCGGAAATCGCAGCGATCGGTGACCGACAGACGCAGGTAGGTGATGCGCCGACCGAAGGGGTCGACCAATTGGGTGTTATGCACAGCGAGTCTCCTGGTGCTCAAGGAGCCGAGACGTTTTTATTGTTGACTGCAGGGTCAGAAATGTAACCAGAAACCCCCAAGCGCGTATACAAAAAACTCAATAATATTTCCGCCCCCGCACTGTGCGGAAAACCAAGCCGGCCTCGATCGAGCTGGTCTGCCGCCGGGTTGAGCCTCGCGCGAGGCCGGTGCTACCATGCCCGACCGCCCGTCACCCTCATCTACGCGGTGTTAACAGCAAAAGAGTCTTTAAATGACCAGCATTCGCGAGCGCAATAAAGAGTTAATTCTGCGCGCGGCCAGTGAAGAGTTCGCCGACAAGGGCTTTGCCGCGACCAAGACCAGTGATATCGCCGCCAAAGCGGGGCTACCCAAGCCCAACGTTTATTACTACTTCAAGTCGAAAGAGAACCTCTACCGCGAGGTGCTGGAAAGCATCATCGAGCCGCTTTTGCAGGCCTCTGCGCCGTTCAACGAAGGTGGCCGGCCGGCCGAGGTATTGAAGGCTTACATCCGCTCGAAGATTCGCATCTCCCGCGACCTGGCTTACGCCTCCAAGGTGTTCGCCAGCGAGATCATGCATGGCGCACCGCACCTGTCGGCAGAACAGACCGCGCAGCTCAATGGACAAGCCAAACACAACATCGGCTGCATCCAGGCGTGGATCGATCAGGGTTTGATGGCCAAGGTCGACCCCAACCATCTACTGTTCAGCATCTGGGCGGCGACTCAGACCTACGCGGACTTCGACTGGCAAATCTCCACCGTCACCGGCAAAGCCAGCCTCGACGATACCGATTACGAAGCAGCGGCCGAGACCATCATTCGCTTGGTGATCAAGGGTTGCGAGATCGCCGATAGCAGCGATAAACCTGCGGTTAAAGTCGTCGGCTGATTCAGCCTTGGCCATTGCAAAAAAACGCCTCTCCCATCTGGAAGAGGCGTTTTTTTACGCTTAGAGAATGTCCCACGCGCGGGCTGCATTGCCCCATGCGGCTAGGGCCTAGCCCGCATCCGCGACCAAGCCGACTGCTTGCACGCCTTTGACGGCGCACTGTTCATCGATATCGGAAGTGTCGCCGCTGATGCCGATGGCGCCGATCACCGCGTTTTCTGCGTTGCGGATCAACACGCCCCCCGGCGCCGGAATCAGGTTGCCTTGCGCCAGGGTGTTGACCGCCGAGATAAAGCTCGGGCGCTGTTGCGCATCGTTGGCGATCAGTCGTGAAGCCTTACCCAAGGCCACGGCGCCCCAGGCTTTGCCGATGGCGATTTGCGGTCGCAGCATGCTCGCGCCGTCTTCGCGCAGCAGCGTGATCAAGTGGCCGCCAGCATCCAGCACCGCGACGGTCAGCGGCGCGGCGGAGATAGCTCGACCTGCAGCCAATGCCTGATTGGTGATGCTGGTCGCGGTTTCCAGTGTTAAAGCGCTCATGTTCAGCCCTTCTTTTTGTAGTGATCGATCGGAAAGAAACGCGCCCGTCCCTGCCGCCGCGCAGGACAACTGCCACGGCGCACGGCTGCCCAAAACAACGAGGCGAGCCGAACGAGCACAATCAAAAGCTCAAAACAAATATCCCACCGAAAACAAAAAACGCAATAGACACACACAATCACAATCTATTTTGTATACACTTTCTCCAGGCGCAGCCCAGACGGCTACCGCACGCCCGCTCAAACAGCTGTTTTAAAAGATTTTTTCGCTGCGAGGCTTTGCCAGAGAAAAATGTTGACCGCAAAGTCATGAGCTGAATAGAATCCAACACCGTAAGTTGTATACAATTTAAGAACAAAAGAGGCACAACAGCATGGCCAGAATGAGAGCAATCGAGGCTGCCGTCCTCGTAATGCGCCGCGAAGGCGTTGACACCGCGTTTGGTATCCCCGGCGCCGCTATCAACCCCCTGTATTCCTCGCTGAAAAAAGTCGGCGGCATCGACCACGTCCTGGCCCGTCACGTTGAAGGCGCTTCGCACATGGCCGAGGGCTACACCCGCACCAAAGCCGGCAACATCGGCGTGTGCATCGGCACCTCCGGCCCAGCCGGCACCGACATGGTCACCGGCCTGTACAGCGCCAGCGCCGACTCGATCCCAATCCTCTGCATCACCGGCCAAGCGCCGCGTGCGCGGATGCACAAAGAAGACTTCCAGGCCGTCGATATCACCAGCATCGTCAAGCCGGTGACCAAGTGGGCGACCACCGTCATGGAGCCGGGCCAAGTGCCTTACGCGTTCCAGAAAGCCTTCTACGAAATGCGCAGCGGTCGCCCAGGCCCAGTGCTGATCGACCTACCGTTCGACGTGCAAATGGCCGAGATCGAATTCGATATCGAGGCCTACGAGCCGTTGCCGCTGGCCAAGCCTGCCGCCAACCGTATCCAGATCGAAAAAGCTCTGACGATGCTCAACGAGGCCGAGCGCCCGCTGATCGTTTCCGGTGGTGGCGTGATCAACGCCGACGCTAGCGCCAAACTGGTTGAGTTTGCTGAACTGGTTGGCGTACCGGTGGTACCGACCCTGATGGGCTGGGGCACCATCCCGGATGACCACGCGCTGATGGTCGGCATGGTGGGCCTGCAAACGTCGCATCGCTACGGCAACGCCACAATGCTGGAGTCCGACCTGGTGCTCGGCATCGGCAACCGTTGGGCCAACCGCCACACCGGTTCGGTCGACGTTTACACCGCTGGCCGGCGCTTTATCCACGTTGACATCGAGCCGACCCAAATCGGCCGCGTGTTCAATCCGGACCTGGGTATCGTTTCCGATGCCGGAGCCGCACTGGAGATGTTCGTCACCGTCGCCCGCGAATGGCAAGCCGCTGGCAAGCTGAAAAACCGCGGCGCCTGGCTGGATGCCTGCCAACAGCGCAAGCGCAGCCTGCAGCGCAAGACTCACTTCGACAACGTGCCGGTCAAACCGCAACGCGTTTACGAAGAGATGAACGAGGTGTTTGGCAAGGACACCTGCTACGTCAGCACCATTGGCCTGTCGCAGATTGCCGGCGCGCAGTTCTTGCACGTCTACAAGCCGCGCCACTGGATCAACTGCGGTCAAGCCGGCCCACTGGGCTGGACCATCCCGGCAGCACTCGGTGTGGTCAAGGCCGATCCTACCCGCAACGTGGTGGCGCTGTCCGGCGACTACGACTTCCAGTTCATGATCGAAGAATTGGCCGTCGGCGCGCAGTTCAATCTGCCCTACATCCATGTGGTGGTGAACAACTCGTACCTCGGCCTGATCCGTCAGGCGCAGCGCGGTTTCGAGATGGATTACTGCGTACAGCTGGCGTTCGAAAACATCAACGCGCCCGAGATCAACGGCTATGGCGTGGATCACGTGGCAGTCGCAGAAGGCCTGGGTTGCAAGGCGATTCGTGTGTTCGAGCCGAAAGATATCCAGCCGGCCCTGCGCCAGGCTCAGGAACTGATGAAACAGTTCCGTGTACCGGTGATCGTGGAAATCATCCTGGAGCGCGTGACCAACATCTCCATGGGCACCGAGATCAACGCGGTGAACGAGTTCGAAGACCTGGCCCTGACCGGCGCGGATGCGCCGACTGCGATCTCGCTGCTGGACTGACGTTGAACCATCCCCTCCCCCTCTTTAGATGAAATAAAGGGGCGGGAGGGGCGTTAACCGAGGAGAATTTTTATGCCCCGTTTTGCTGCCAACCTGTCCATGCTGTTCACCGAAGTGGACTTCCTGGCTCGTTTCGACGCCGCCGCCCAAGCCGGCTTCAACGGCGTCGAATACCTGTTTCCCTATGACTTCAGCGCGGAAGAGATCAAGGCGCGCCTGGATGCCAACAACCTCGAGCAGGTGCTGTTCAACCTGCCCGCCGGCGACTGGGCCAAAGGTGAGCGTGGCATCGCCTGCCACCCGGATCGCGTTGCCGAGTTCCGTGCCGGCGTCGATCAAGCTATCGCCTACGCCAAAGTGCTGGGCAACCAGCAGATCAACTGCCTGGCTGGTATTCGTCCACAAGGCCTCGACTGCGCGAGCGTCGAACAAACCTTCGTCGACAACCTGAAATTCGCCGCTGACAAGCTGCAAGCCGTCGGCATCAAGCTGGTCATGGAAGCCATCAACACCCGCGACATTCCTGGCTTCTACCTGAATAACACGAAGCAGGCCCTGGCTATTCGCGAGAAAGTCGGCAGCAGCAATCTGTACCTGCAATACGACATCTACCACATGCAAATCATGGAAGGCGATCTGGCCCGTACCCTGGAAGGCAACCTGGCGGTGATCAACCACGTACAGCTGGCCGACAACCCGGGCCGCAATGAGCCGGGTACTGGCGAGATCAACTACCGCTTCCTCTTCGAGCACCTGGACCGCATCGGCTACCAGGGCTGGATCGGCTGTGAATACAAGCCGGCTACCACCACCGCTGCCGGCCTTGGCTGGTTAAAAACGCACAACGCGATCTGAGACCCCATTTTTAGGAGAGCATCTCATGGCTAAAATCGGATTTATCGGCACCGGAATCATGGGCAAACCCATGGCTCAGAACCTGCAAAAGGCCGGGCACACCCTGTTCTTCTCCGAGCATTTCGACAAGACCCCGGCTGATCTGCTGGGCGACAACGGCATTGGCCTGGCCAACCCGAAAGAAGTGGCTCAGGAAGCCGAGTTCATCATCGTCATGGTGCCGGATACGCCGCAGGTTGAAGAGGTACTGTTTCGCCAGGACGGCGTTCTTGAAGGTGTGGGCGCCGGCAAAGTCGTGATCGACATGAGCTCGATCTCGCCGACCGCGACCAAAGTCTTCGCCGAGAAAATCAAAGCCACAGGCGCTGCCTACCTCGACGCACCGGTGTCGGGTGGTGAAGTCGGCGCCAAGGCCGCAACCCTTTCGATCATGGTCGGCGGTTGCCCGACTGCCTTCGAGCGCGCCCTGCCGCTGTTCCAGGCCATGGGTAAGAACATCACCCGCGTCGGCGGCAACGGTGACGGCCAGACCGCCAAGGTTGCCAACCAGATCATCGTGGCCCTGAACATTCAGGCGGTAGCCGAAGCGCTGCTGTTCGCCGCGAAGAACGGTGCAGACCCAGCCAAGGTGCGTGAAGCGCTGATGGGCGGCTTCGCCGGCTCGAAGATTCTCGAAGTGCACGGCGAGCGTATGATCAAAGGCACCTTCGATCCGGGCTTCCGCATCAGCCTGCACCAGAAGGACCTCAACCTGGCATTGGCCGGCGCACGCGAGCTGGGCCTGAACCTGCCCAACACCGCCAACGCCCAGCAAGTGTTCAGCACCTGCGCGGCCATCGGCGGCAGCAACTGGGACCACTCGGCGCTGATCAAGGGTCTGGAGCATATGGCGAATTTCTCGATTCGCAAAGAGTAAGACCGGGTCCGCACGGTGCCATCCCTTCCCCCCGGGAGAAGGTGGCCCGAAGGGCCGGATGAGGGAAACGGCGGGGCTTAGACATGCTCGGTGTTTCCCTCACCCCCCAACCCCTCTCACTGAGGGAGAGGGGTGCAACCCTTTCGACCTCCTGGCAGGCGGAGTCACGGCCTACCTGTCAGGTTGGTCGATTCCAGTCCCGAACCGCTGTTACCTGCGCGGCGGCTCCGGACTGCAATCGGCCCAGCAGCACAACAAGAACTCAGGAGCCCTGCCATGTCTTTCGATCCGACTTTCAACCCAGCGTCTTTGCTACGAGAGCTGTTCAGCACCGCCATCGACGCCGCCCATCCGCGTCAGGTGCTGGCTGACCATCTGCCGGCTGACCGCACGGGTCGCGTCATCGTCATCGGTGCCGGTAAAGCGGCTGCGGCCATGGCCGAAGTGATCGAAGCACAGTGGCAGGGCGAGATTTCCGGCCTGGTGGTGACCCGCTACGGTCACGGCGCCAACTGCCAGAAGATCGAAGTGGTCGAAGCCGCGCACCCAGTGCCGGATGCCGCCGGCCTGGCGGTCGCCCAACGCGTACTGCAGCTGGTCAGCAATCTCGGCGCAAGCGACCGGGTGATTTTCCTCCTCTCCGGTGGTGGCTCCTCCCTGCTCGCCCTGCCAGCAGCCGGCCTGACCCTGCAAGATAAACAGGCGATCAACAAAGCCCTGCTGAAATCCGGTGCCAGCATCGGCGAGATGAACTGCGTGCGTAAGCACCTCTCGGCGATCAAGGGCGGGCGCCTGGCGAAGGCCTGCTCGCCAGCCAGCGTGTACACCTACGCGATTTCCGATGTGCCGGGCGATGAAGCCACGGTGATCGCCTCCGGCCCGACCGTAGCCGACCCGACCACCTCGCTCGAGGCCCTGGCGATTCTCAGCCGCTACGCCATCGAGATCCCGGCTCACGTGCGCGCCTGGCTGCAGGACCCACGTTCGGAAACGCTCAAACCTGGCGACCCGTGCCTGACCCGCAGCCACTTCCAACTGATCGCCAGACCACAGCAATCGCTGGATGCCGCCGCCGCCAAGGCGCTGGAAGCGGGTTTTACGCCGCTGATTCTGGGTGACCTGGAAGGTGAGTCCCGCGAAGTGGCCAAGGTCCACGCGGGTATCGCTCGGCAGATAGTCCAGCACGGTCAGCCGATCAAACCGCCGTGCGTGATCCTCTCTGGCGGTGAAACTACCGTCACCGTTCGCGGCAATGGCCGCGGTGGGCGCAATGCGGAGTTTCTGCTGAGCCTGACCGATAGCCTAAAAGGCCTGCCCGGTGTCTACGCACTGGCTGGCGACACCGACGGCATCGACGGCTCGGAAGACAACGCCGGTGCCCTGATGACCCCCGACAGTTATGCCCGCGCGGCCCGCCTGGGTCTCAGTGCCAGTGACGAACTGGACAACAACAACGGCTATGGCTACTTCGCCGCCCTCGACGAGTTGATCGTAACCGGGCCGACCCGTACCAACGTCAACGACTTCCGCGCCATCCTGATTCTGGAGAGCCCGCTATGACCCCCGATAAGAAAGTCAAAATCCTCGCCACCCTGGGCCCAGCCATCAAAGGCATCGACGATATTCGCCAACTGGTGGAATCGGGCGTCAACCTGTTCCGCCTGAACTTCAGCCACGGCGAACACGCTGACCACGCCGAGCGCTTCAACTGGGTACGCGAGGTAGAGCGCCAACTGAACTATCCGATCGGTATCCTGATGGATCTGCAAGGACCGAAACTGCGGGTCGGCCGTTTCGCCGAAGGCAAGGTCAATCTGGAGCGCGGCCAGGCCTTCCGTCTCGACCTCGACCCGACACCCGGCAGCGCACAACGCGCCAACCTGCCGCACCCGGAAATCATCGCCGCCTTGCAGCCGGGGATGAACCTGTTGCTGGACGACGGCAAGCTGCGCCTGCAAGTGACCGCCAAACACAGCGATGCCATCGACACCCAGGTAATCGCCGGGGGTGAGCTGTCCGACCGCAAAGGCGTCAACGTGCCGGAAGCGGTTTTGGAACTCAGCCCGCTGACCGCCAAAGACCGCCGCGACCTGGATTTCGGTCTGGAGCTTGGGGTGGATTGGGTCGCGCTGTCGTTCGTGCAGCGCCCGCAAGACATCCTCGAAGCGCGCGAGCTGATTGGTGACCGCGCCTTCCTGATGGCCAAGATCGAGAAACCCTCGGCGGTCGAGCAGCTCGCCGAAATCGCCAAGCTCTGCGATGCGATCATGGTTGCCCGTGGTGACCTGGGCGTGGAGGTGCCGGCCGAAAATGTACCGCGCATTCAGAAAGACATCATCCGTACCTGCCGCCAACTCGGTAAGCCGGTGGTGGTCGCCACACAGATGCTCGAATCCATGCGCTTCTCGCCGGCACCGACCCGCGCCGAGGTCACAGACGTCGCCAACGCCGTGGCCGAAGGTGCCGACGCGGTGATGTTGTCGGCGGAAACCGCTTCCGGTGACTACCCGCAGGAAGCCGTGAGCATGATGAGCAAGATCATCCGCCAGGTGGAAAACGGCCCGGACTTCCAGGCCCAGCTCGACGTCAGCCGTCCGCAGGCCGAGGCGACCGCCTCCGATGCGATCAGCTGCGCGATCCGTCGGATCAGCGGCATTCTGCCGGTGGCTGCGTTGATCAACTACACCGAGTCCGGCAGCTCCAGCCTGCGCGCGTCACGCGAGCGACCGAAGGCGCCGATCTTGAGCCTGACGCCGAACATCCACACCGCCCGTCGCTTGACCGTGGCCTGGGGCATCTACTCGGTGGTCAACGAGCGCCTGCACCAGGTCGAGGAAGTCACCAGCACAGCTCTGGAAATCGCCCAGGCGCAGAACATGGCGCAGCGTGGCGACACCGTGGTGATCACCGCCGGCGTGCCGTTTGGCCAACCGGGGACGACCAATACGCTGCGGATTGAAACCTTGATCTGAGGACCGGTTCTGAATCAGTCCCTCGCCCTGTTCGGGCGAGGGACTGATTAGCCAATCCCATCTGGCTTTGCCAGTTTCCAGGCGCCCGGTGTTCCCTCACCTGGCGCCTCTTTTTATTCATCGACCGCCTTATTCAACGACTGCCGACATGCTCCGCCCATCACCGCCCATTCGGGCCTTTCTCCAGTCCAAAGCCCTGCTCAATGGCTGTAGCCAGATCTTCCTGCAGCAGCACCCGCTGTGCGGGCTGCTCTGCCTGCTGGCCATCGCCTTGACGGCACCGCAGTTGCTCGGCGCTGCCTTGCTCGGCGGTTTTGCCGGAGCGCTGACGGCAAGGCAACAACGCTATGCCGAGGACGATATCGAGGCTGGGCTGTATAGCTACAACGGCGTGCTGTTGGGGCTGTTGCTCTGCCACTCATTCGCCTGGTCGCCATTGCTAGCATTGGTGATCGTCGGCAGCGCCGGGTTGTCCAGCTTAATCCTCGGCCATTGGTTGCGGCTCGCACGCAAATATGACGGGCTGCCAGCCTACACCAGCCCCTTCGTCGGCCTTGGCTGGCTGCTGATCAGCGTTGGCGGCGTCCTCAATCTAGAGGTCAACCCGGCCGCGCCGACGCCGCTGCACGGCATGCTGGCACTGGACCTGCCGTTGGCGATACTGCGCGGTCTCAGCCAGGTGATTTTCCTCAACGACCCACTCGCCGGCCTCTGCATCTTCGCCGCCCTACTCCTGGCCAATTGGCGCGCCGCGCTCTGGGCCTTGCTAGGATCGGCTCTGGCCTTAGCCCTGGCGCTCCTGCAAGGTCAGCAGAGCGCCGCACTGGACGGCCTATTCGGCCTCAACGGCGCCTTGGTGGCCATTGTCCTTGGCCAACGCTACCGACGGCCCTGGCCAGCACTTGTCGGTATCCTGCTCAGCGTGTTGCTGCAGCCAGGTTTCACCGCCCTCGGCCTGGCGACACCGCTCACCGCGCCGTTCATCCTCGCCTGCTGGTTGGTACACGCCTGCATCCAGCCGTTGCGCAACCCAGCAGCCGACTGTGCTCCGCACGAGCGCAAGCCACGCGGCTGAACCGGGAGTTTCAGCCCGACCGCGGCTAGGCTGCGCTTATCCGCGTATAGGCTTGCGGCTAAGCAATTCCCGGTACAGATGCGCCATCTGCCGGCCCATCTGCTCAGACGTAAACCGCTGCTCGTAGCGCTGCTTCGCCTTTTCACCCATGTCCCGGGCTTGGTCGGGGTTGTCCCAGAGTGTCCGCATAGCCTCGCGGAAGGCTGCAGGGTTGCTGGGGGGCACTACCAGGCCGGTTTCGCCATGGATATTGATATAACTGGTGCCGGTGCCTATCTCGCTGGAGATCATCGGCTTGCCGTACATTGCACCTTCCAGCAAGGAAATACCGAAAGCCTCCGAACGCAAATGCGAGGGAAACAGGATTGCACTGCATAGCTGCAGCAAGGCGATCTTATCCTCCTCCCCCAGGCGTCCCAGGAAGTGCACATGGTTCAGCCCCAGGCTGGCCGCCTGCTGGCGCAGCTCCTGCTCCAACGGGCCGGCGCCGACGATGACAATCGGGTAGCCGGTTCCTTTGGCGGCCTCAAGCAGGATGTGCAGACCTTTGTAGTAGCGCATAACGCCGACGAACAGGAAGAAGCGCCGACCGAATCGTTGCTCCCATCTTGCCGAGCACTCCGCACTAGGGGCGGGATAACTGCTGCGATCCAAACCGTAAGGGATCACCACGGTTTTATCGCGGTAGCGCTTGAGCACCTCGCTGGTTTCAAGGTAGTTGGGAGAGGCTGCCACGATACGGTCGGCGCGCCGTAGGAAGCGATGCATCAGGGGGCTGTACAGGCGCAGTAGATGCTTCTGGCGGACGATATCAGAGTGATAAGTGACCACCATCGGCTTGTTCACGCCCGAAGCGAAGTGCAGCAGATCCATGAAGGGCCACGGAAAGTGGTAATTGATGATGTCCGCCTGCGCGGCCAGAGCACGGAAGCGCTTGAGTACGCTGAAGGAAAAACCGGTTGAGGCAATCTGTAGATCCAGCTTGGCCCTATGCACCTTGTGATCGGCCACCATCACCTCACGCGGCTCAGGATTGGCACTGAGGGTCAGCACCTCACTGTGGACACCTTGCGCCGTACCACTCTGACAGAGTTGGTAGATTACCTGCTCGATTCCACCCACCGACTCCGGCAGGTAGGTTTTGAAAAAATGCAAAACGCGCATCAGCACCCCACGACTTGTTTGTACACACTCGCGGTAATCGCCGCACAGCGCTTCCATGAAAACTCTTGTGCGCGTAGCAAGCCGGCCTCGCGCGACCGTTGCCATTGCGCCTGATCTTCGATAAGCAGCCTGATGGCCTCTGCACAAGCCTGATCGTCCTGCGGATCAATATAAAACCCAGCTTCACCAGCCACCTCAGGCAATGCTGAACTACGGCTAAGGATGACCGGTGCACCGCTGGCCATAGCTTCCAGCACTGGCAGGCCGAAACCTTCGTAGAGCGAAGGAAACAGTAAAAGGTGCGCTCCGGCGAGCAGCTCGGCGAGGCTCGTATCATCCTGGTAGCCCAGCAGGCGCACTTGACCACCGGCCAGCGCACGCTGCAACGGAGCGGCCAACTGCTCAGGACGCCAACCCGGCATGCCGGCAATCACCAGCGGGTACTGCTCGCGCAGTGCCGCCGGCAAGCACTCATAGGCGCGCAGTGCTAATTGCAGATTCTTACGCGGTTCCAGGGTACCGACACACAGCAGATAACCTCCGGGGCGCAAGCCCAGGGCTTGCAAACGTGGCGCCAGCTGCTCGGCTGTGCGTGGATGGAAGCGCGCGGCGTAACCCAGCGGCGCCACCACTACCCGTTCGGCGGGTACAGCGTAATACCGGCGCACCTCGTCGCCGATAAACTGCGAGTCGACCAAGATGCGCTGCGCACGCTCCACGCCGCGCGCGGCATGCCGCTCGATCTCGGCCAAGCGGTCGACCGGCTGGGTCTGCGGGTAGTGCACATGAGTCAGGTCGTGCAGGGTCATCAGCATCGGCCCGTCGAACTCCAGCGGCCACAGGCTGGGCTCATGATAGAGATCGACTCCAGCGGTTCCTCTGGTGAAACGCTGTTGCTCGATAAGCCGTCGCAACACATACGCATTGGGGACATAGCGCTTGATCAGCGCACTCAAACCCGAATAGCCGGGCATTGATGCAGCGGGCAGCTCATGCTGCCAACTCCAGCCGTTGAACAGCTCCAGCTCAAGCTCGGGATATGCGGCCAGCGCCTGCACCAGTTCGACCAGGTACTGGCCAATGCCGGTACGCGGCGCACGTAGAATGGCGGCGTTAAGGGCGATCCGCATGAGCCTGGCCTGGCTGCTTGCTGTTACGCAGGCCATCAAGGGTGCCACTGATCAACTGCTGACTTGCCTCACGCCAGCCGATCCAGTGCCAATCGGTTACTTGCCGTGGAGCCGGGAATACGCCGGTGGACTCGAATTGCACCACAAGATCCGCCAGGCTCTGGGGGGCAGCCAGGTCGAAATAGGCCATGAACTCACCACCCACCTCGCGGAACACCGGAATCTCGCTGGCCATGGCCGGCAAGCCACGCTGCATGGCTTCAACCAGCGGCAGGCCGAAGCCCTCGACGTAAGATGGGAAGACCAGCGCGCGGGCATTGGCGTAGGCATATTCAAGGCCCTTGTCATTGATCCGGTTAAACATGAACAGGCGCTTGCCATGCTGTGGATGGCGTTTGATCCGCTCGACCAACGCCTCGCACTTCCAGCCGATCTTGCCGATGATGCACAGGCGAGCGTCGCTGCCCTGCGCCCATAACAGCTCGAAAGCATCCAGCAGGTAGGCGTGATTCTTGCGCGGCTCGATGGTGCTGACCATCAGGAACACCGGCGCCGGATCACGGAACATGCGCTCCAGCTCAGGACTGAGGCGCGCTTCATTGCGCAGCAGATCCAACTCGGAGCCGAGGTGGAAGAAGCCATGCCAACGCTTGCCCGCTTCTGCTTCGCCCAAGCGGCGCTGGATCTCAGCGTCGACTTGGGCGCTGATGGTCTTGGAGATAGCCATGAAGCCATCGGCGGTCTTTGCGATCCAGTCGAACCAGTGATCGAACACCTTGACCAGGCCCTCGTCGCAGAACTGCGGGTGGGTGAGTGGAATCAGGTCGTAGATCACTGAAACTATGCCCACCCCCTGGCGCTTGAGCTTTTCCGCCAGCGGAAAGAAATCGGCATGCCAGGATGAGTCAAGCAGCACCAGTTGGTCGCCCGCTTGAGTCTGCAGTGGTACGGCGCGTTGCTGTGCCGGCTCGGCATGGCGATTCAGCCAGAGCAGTCCGCGCAAAGGCAGAGTGATTGCCAGGCTGGCCAGCTTGCTAGGCCAGTAAAGCAACCGACAAGCAGTTCTCGAGTCGCGGAACGGCCACAACCGCTCCAGACGGGAGTGCCACCACCAGTAGCGATTGCGCACATGATCCAGCTTGACGATCAAGGCTTGGCGACGGGTGGCGCTTCTTTCTACCGCCAAGGGTGCCAGGCTGAGCACTCGGTACAGCTGGCCGCCGTTCATCATCACAGGCACACACTCGACCTCTGGCCGCTGTGTAACCAGCTCACGAATGATATTGCGTACCACCCGCTGGATGCCGGAATTGTCCTGGGGGTGTTCATACACATAGGTGCATTCAATCAAAAAACGCATAGAAATCTCAGGGTCCGTCACACGATGGCCGGCTGGCTAATACGTTGAATGCTGAGGTCGGCATCCAACGAGTTACAGCCGACAAAATCGGGCTTCTTGATATTGATCATGTGGAACACCAGGGCGAAGTCGCGCCACTCATAGTTGGTGTCCAGGTGAGAGTCGAAGCGCGATAACGACAGGGCGATGGAGTAGTTGCCCTTGCCCAGGTTGGCCGGGAAGGCGAAGCGATAGACGATGCGCTCGCCAGCGGGCAGGTCTTCCAGGGCGCTGTGCAGACGATGGGTGTTGATGCCATAGATCGGCTGGCCCATGCGATCCTTGATCATGTAACCCAGCACCAGGCGTGGGATCGCCACCTTGACGTCCACAGTCACCTCCAGCGTGACCTGACTGCCGACCTCGACGACTTCAATCCTGTGGCCTTGGGCATTGATCAAGGCTATATCAGCGAAGCCTGCTTCGCCGGTACCGGAGATGGTACGTACCTTGCCATTGGCCAAGCGTTCCTGGCGGACAGTCTGCTGCTCCTTCTCGGCCAGCATGGCACTGTAGAAGTCCATCACCTCTTCCGGTGCGCCTTCCATCGCCAGGCGGCCGTGGGCCAGCAAAATAGCGCGATCGCAGAGGCTTTGGATTGCTTGACGATCATGGGAGACGATCAGCAGGGTGGTGCCGGCTTTGCGAAACTCGCGGATGCGCGCGAAGCTCTTATGCTGAAAATAGGCATCGCCCACCGACAGCGCCTCATCGACTATCAGCACATCCGGGCGGCGCGCCGTCGCCACACTGAACGCCAGGCGCATTTGCATGCCGCTGGAGTAGGTGCGCACCGGGTGATCCATATAGTCGCCAATCTCGGCAAAGGCCTCGATCTCGGGCATCAACGCAGCAAGCTCCTCCATGCTCATGCCCAGCAACTGGCCGGCCATAAAAACATTTTGCCGGCCGCTGAAGTCCGGATGAAAGCCCATACCCAGCTCAAGCAGTGCGGCGACACGACCCTGCATCTGGATATGTCCGGTGTTGGGCTGGGTGGTGCCGGTGATCATCTTCAGCAGCGTGCTTTTGCCCGCACCGTTGATCCCGATAATCCCCAGCGCCTCACCTGGATTGACCTGAAAAGAGACATCCCGAAGCACCCAGTGCAGCTGATGGCGGGGGGCCGAGAAGGGGATAAGCCATTCGGCCAGACGTGACCAGCGCGTGGGGTACTGTTTGTAGGCCTTGCCCAGCTGTGTTACCTGAATGCTGCCCATTAGAGTTCATCAACCATTTCACCGGAGCGCTTACGGAACAGGCGCATGGCCAGCACACAAAGCGCCACGGCCAGCAGCGCAGTCGGCCACAGCGTCGACCAGTCCGGCCAGTGGCCATAAACAAAAATACCCTGATAGGCGCTGATCAGCGGAGCCATGGGGTTGGCGTTAACCAGCGGCTTTATGCCTTCAGGAAGAATCGACAAGGGATACACGATGGGGGTAAACCAGAACCAGAACTGCAGGAAGATGCCGACAAATTGCCCGACATCGCGGAAGAACACGTTAAGCACACCGAGAATGATGCCCAGCCCGATGGAGAAAGCGATCTGGATGAGCAGCACCGGGATTACACCCAGCACAGCCCAACCGGGAAAGTTCTGGGTTGCCAACAGAAACCCAAGAAACAGCGCGAAGATGATGGCGAAGTTCACCCCGGCATTGAGCACCACAATCAGCGGCAGGCAGATGCGGGGAAAACTCAATTTCTTGATCAGGTTGGCGTGTTCCAGAAATACCGACTGACTGCGCCCAAGCACCTCGGCAAAAAAGCCCCAGGCGAGAATCCCTGCGCACAGATAAATGCCGTAGGCCAGGCCGTTATCCACGCCGGGCAAGCGGGCTTTCATCAGCTGGGAGAAAATCACCGTGTACACGATGATCATCGACAGTGGATTAAGTACGGTCCAGGCGGCGCCCAGCAATGAATTTTGATAACGCGTCTGAAACTCGCGTTTGACGCTGCCGAGCACAAAGCCGCGGTAATTCCATACCGCGCGAGCCATCCCAACTGCCATTACTGCACCCTGCCGTATTGATCCTCGAAGCGCACGATGTCGTCTTCGCCCAAGTATTCGCCGCTCTGCACCTCGATCATCACCAGATCGATCACCCCGGGGTTTTCCAGGCGGTGCTTGTGCCCGGCAGGGATGAAGGTCGATTCGTTGCTGTTGACCAGTTGCGGCCCACCACCGTTGACCACCCTGGCCATGCCTTGCACGACTATCCAGTGTTCGCTGCGATGATGGTGCATCTGCAGTGACAGTGAGGCGCCGGGTTTCACCACGATGCGCTTGATCTTGAAGCGCGGTCCTTCCTCGAGCACGGTGTAAGTGCCCCAAGGGCGCGACACAGTGCGATGCAGGCGATAGGCCTCATGGTTTTCCAGCTTCAAGCGCTTGGCCACCTGGCGCACCTCCTGCACTCGGTCGGCGCGAGCCACCAGCACGGCATCGGCTGTCTCCACCACGATCAGGTTGTCCACCCCAACGGTGGCGATCAGGCGACCCTGGCTCTGTACATAGGTGTTGCGGCTGTCGATGAAGATGGCATCGCCCTGGGCGCGGTTCTGCTCAGCATCAGGTTCGACCAGCTGGCATAGAGCGCCCCATGAGCCGATGTCGCTCCAGTCGAATGCTGCCGGCACCACCGCCACCTTCGCGGAGCGCTCCATCACTGCATAGTCGATAGAAATGTCCGGCAATGCAGCGAAGCTCGCGCCATGCAGCTCCTGCACCCCCACCGCAGTGCCGTCCTGCAGTGGACTCTGTGCCACACAGGCGCGGGCTTGTTCGAGCAACTCCGGAGCATGGGCCTGCAGCTCGTCGATCAGACTGCCAGCGGTAAAGCAGAACATGCCGGAGTTCCACAGAAAACGACCACTGTCGAGGTACTCTTGGGCTGTCGCGCTATCCGGTTTTTCGACGAAGCGTTTTACCTGGCACCCACCGCGCTCATCCAGTGCATCCCCGACTTCGATGTAGCCGAAACCAGTCTCCGGTGCATTCGGCCGAATACCGTAAGTGACCAGATACCCCTGACGCGCCAAGGCCACCGCATGTTCGGTGGCCGTTTGGAACTCCGCCAGATCATGGATCAGGTGATCCGCCGCCATCACCACCAACACCGCATCCTCACCCTGCTCGGCCGCCAAGGCCAAAGCGGCCACGGCAATCGCCGGCGCAGTGTTGCGCCCCTGCGGCTCCAGCAGAAAACGCGCGCGCCGGCCAGTCAGCTTGGCCTCAGCGAAGTGCTCCTTGCTTTCGAAATAGTGCTCACGGTTGGTCACCGTGACGATCTCGCCACCTTCGGCAATCAGCCCGGCGGCGCGCAGGTAGGTCTTCAGTAGCAGCGACTGGCCATCCGGCAGACGCATGAACGGTTTCGGATGCCCTTCGCGGGATACCGGCCACAACCGGGTACCCGCGCCACCGGAAAGAATGACGGGAATGATCATGGCCGTGTCACTCCTTGCCAACACGGCGCAGATCGGCTTCCACCATCATCTGGATCAGGCTGGCCAGGCTGGTTTGCGGCTTCCAGCCCAGCTTGCGCTCGGCCTTGGCCGGGTTGCCCAGCAGCACCTCCACCTCGGCCGGGCGGAAGAATTGCGGATCGATCACTACGTAATCTTGATAATTCAACCCGACGTGCTCAAAGGCCAGCCGGCACATATCGCGCACGGTGGTGGTGACGCCGGTTGCCACCACATAGTCATCCGCCTGCTCCTGCTGCAGCATCAACCACATCGCCTCGACATAGTCGCCGGCAAAGCCCCAGTCACGCTTGGCGTCGATATTGCCAAGGCGCAACTCACTCTGCTTACCGAGCTTGATGCGGGCCACCGCATCGGTAACCTTGCGGGTGACAAACTCGATCCCGCGCAGTGGCGATTCATGATTAAACAGAATGCCGCTGGACGCGTGCAGACCAAAACTCTCGCGGTAGTTGACCGTGATCCAGTGGCCATACAGCTTGGCCACGCCATAGGGGCTACGCGGGTAGAACGGCGTGTTCTCGTCCTGCCGTTCAGCCTGGATCAGACCGAACATTTCACTGGTCGAAGCCTGATAGAAACGGGTGTCCGGCGAAAACTGGCGAATGGCTTCGAGCAAATGCGTGACCCCAAGACCATCCACTATCCCGGTTGTGACCGGCTGATCCCAGGAGCTGCCGACAAAGCTCTGGGCCCCCAGATTGAAGATCTCTTGCGGCTTGGACTTGATCACCGCGCGCTGAATCGAACAGGCATCTGCCAGATCGCCCTCGAGATAGCGTATCTCGGCCTCAACGCCCAGCTCGCGCAGGCGCCAGCGAGTATCACTACTGCGCCTGGCGACCAGCCCATAAACCTCATAGCCCTTTTCCAACAACAGTTTGGCCAAGTAAGCGCCATCCTGGCCCGTCACACCGGTAATCAAAGCAGTTTTAGACATTCTTATAGTTCTCTTGCTTCCCAGTCAGAGAGCACGCTCTGCAGGGTCTCCGTGATTGAAACGCCAGGTTTCCACCCAGTCTCTTTTTGTAATTTGTCTGAACATCCGACTACTCGTCGCTGTTCGGAGCGGCGCAACCTGGCCGCATCCTGTACCAACTCAACCTCGACTCCTGCCAGATTGGCCATCTGCGTGATCAGATCGCGTACCGTCAGCTCCACCCCTGAGCAGACGTTGTAAACCTCGCCGCTGCGGCCCTGCTCCAGCAAAGCCAGGTAAGCCTGAATCACATCGCGCACATCGAGGAAGTCCCGCGTCACGTCGACATCGCCGACATCCAGAAAAGCGGGCTGCAAGCCCCGACGAACGCGAATAATCTGGCGCGCCATGCTGGGGATGACAAACGACTCCCCCTGCCCGGCACCGATATGGTTGAACGGACGTGCCACAATGATGCGCCAAGGCTCGACATAGCTCCACTGCTGGCACAGCAGCTCGGCGGAAACTTTGCTGACGGCATAGGGATTACGCGGGTGCGGAGCTAGCGTCTCGATGATCGGTAGATCGGGCTCGCCAACCTGGCCATACACGTCGCCCGAACTGACATACAGGAATGTACCGCTGAAGCCACTGTTCTTAAGTGCCTGCAACAGGTTCAACGTACCGATCAAGTTGACCTGCAAGGTGCGCGCGGGGTCGCGGAAAGCCTCGGGCACAAAGGTCTGTCCTGCCAGGTGGATAACGGCGTCGGGCTTTTGCTGCGCCAGCAAGGTTATCAGCGAGGCGCTATCCAGAAGATCGTAACTGACCTCCTGCTTCAATAGCTGCCACTCGGAGGCTGGTTGTGTGCTCTCGAGCATGCGCTGCAGGTGTCGCCCAACGAAACCTGAAAGCCCTGTAACCAGCAATCTCTTTTTCATGATGTGCTCTACCTATCTGCCACGGGCTTAAGAACGGGGGCTAGGGAAGCGCTCGCGGTAATAATCACTTTGAGAAAAGCAGTCGCTTCACTGACGTAATCACTTTCGCAACCTTCCACAAGCGGCTGCTGTAAATCGCAGCTAATCGTGCATCAGCCAAGTCCGCACGTTGCATGCTGTTGTGCAGATCCGCCTGTAGCGCCTGCACATCAGCTACCGAATGACTAAGGGCATGCCCGGAGCAGAGCTGGAAGTCATCCAGAATGTTGGGCGGAAGTGATAGCGGCGCAAGGAGTTCCAGCCTTTCCTCGGCAACGTAATAGCGGTTTACGCCATCGCAAAGTGCCAATTTATAACCGGCATCGAGAATCAACGATTTCCAGTGCGGGTCGGTATTGAATGCAGACTCAATTAGAATGACCCAGGGCCGCCATCGCTGGAAGTCCATACCCTGCAGTACTTGCTCTTCAAAACCCTCAACATCGATTTTCAGAAAGTGGAGGGGAAGTTCAAGGTTTGCATACTCCTCGCAAATGCTGGTGAGCGTTCGCGTCTTGACCGCTCGCTCAACAAAAGGAATGCCCGCGGCTTTTTGTAGCTTCGCCATTTCCAGGCTGAGCGTTGAAAGCCCCGTTTCCGGTGATTCGAAAAAAACCAGTTCATTTTCCTCATCCCCAACTGCCACGCACAGATTCACATCTTCGGGGCGCTCCGCGCAGAGGGCCTCGTAGTAATGCAGAACTGGCTCGATATTGATCCCGCGCCAGCCGCGCTCATACAGTGAGCGGGTTACGGAGTCACGCGTTGGATGATTGGCACCGATGTCAATATAGAAACCAGGACCGAAGAGCTTTAGTGTTCGCCACAACATCACATCTTCGAAGTTCTGTGCATACGAAATAAATGACATTTGAGCTTACGCCTTTTCAATCAAGCGAATTTTATTCATTCCTACAAGAGTGGCACGGCTAAATCTTCGAACATAAAACTTATCGCGACATCTACCTATAGATCGTATTAATTATAACGCCATCTACATATCAGCCCCGACCGAACTATTCGCATTTTATTCAATCGTTACTGCACCAGGCTTGCGAGCAATGATAACTTGGCTTTTTGGTAATACTTCATCAAGTGCGCTTTTAATCTGTGCGCCTTGCGGCAAGGACAGCAGCATGCTCCAGGTTTTGTCCCATTGCTCAATGAGGGGGTGCCATGGTTGCGACAGCGTAGGCTGTGCTGAAGCCCAAAAAAAGTACATCCATAAAGTTCGATAAAAGCCGTAATTAACACGCCTTTCAATAACAAGGCCCGCCTCTTCGATTAGACGATCGAAGTCCTCACGCTCAAAGATGTGAATATGGTTCGGCTTCTGGAAGTAGCTTGCTGCAGCAAAACCTTTTTGTGCATGTTCCCCGGCGGCATCAGGTACGGCTATTAAATACTGCGCCCCCGGCCGACCAACCCTTACAAGCTCACGCAAAAAGCGTGCAGGATCTTCAACATGCTCCAAAACCTCCATGGCAATGATCTTGCTCAGTCGACCATCAGGTAGTGGGATGGGATCTCCATCTGTAACCAGAGGATGTACAGCCCTTGCCTTGGTTTCGCGAAGGCGGGAAACGGCAGTGTCAACATTGGCTTGGCTAATATCGGCTACGAAAATTTCTGCGCCTTGACGGCCGCAGAACGAGGTATAGCCGCCACTGCCACAGCCAATATCCAAGACAGAGTCATCCGCGCATATAGTAAAACCTTCTAGAAGCTCACCTGTTTCATTACGCAGCCAGCCACTGAAAGACATATCGATCAGACCAATGTCTGTTATCTGCTCTTCCTCGGGTAGCGCCTCTGTTGCGCCTTTGGCTTCACCACCAAGCAGACTGCGCAAACGCTCTAGCATGTTAAAACCCTCATTATCGAATGTTTACCTGCCTTCAGGGCTTGCGGGCGATGATGACTTGGCTCTTTGGCAGCAGTTTGTCCAGCACATGCTTTAGTGCTACTCGTTCCAGATTTATGTTCGAAAAAATAACCTCGGTTTTCATCTTGGCGCAGCTGTGGGTAAAAGATCCCTCCCCACACAACCACACCCAGCGCGGTGACTTCAGACCGTATCGGAAACCCTTGCAACAATTCACCGGTTTCGGTGTTGAACCAGCCACTAATGCAGGCATAAACCAGCGCAAAGCCCCCCACTGGTGACTCTGCTTCTACGGTGTAGCCTGCACGAGCATCGATGTCGGTAGCACGGGATGAGGCGAAGAATGTCTTAAAAAAGCTGAACATCGCTAACCCTTGATTTGTTGTGGTGCATGCTCGTCGGCCGGAGAGGGGATCGGATCCTGCTTGCCTGCCAGAAAACCCTTGGCGATAGCCGACCCGCGCAGTCGCAACGGAGTTTCAATCAGGCGGTAGTTCAACTCGCTGAGAAAGATGAGCAGGGCGCCCGCCGTGAGCACGAACGGGAAAAATAATTCATCGCCCGGAGCAACCCCGGGTTGCAAACGGAACCAGATCTCTCGGGTCAGGTAAAACGCCGGGATATGAATCAGGTAAATGGCGTAAGAACGCGTCCCGACCCAGAGCAGCAGCCGCTTCAACGGCCCGGCAGGGATGAACAAGTCCATATTGTAGGAGGCCATCCAGACCAGCAGCACCGACAGCAAGGCGACCAGGCTGAATTTGTAGGACACCACATGCAGGACTTCCGAACCCACTACCCCCAAACAGAAGAAGAGGCCAGCCATTGCCAGCGTACCTGCAGCCCTACTGCGGGAGAGGAATACCGGCCGGACCATGGCATAAGTGCTGTGCTGGCTCCAGATGGCCAGCAACACCCCGAGGGCGATCGCATCGGTTCGAAAAACCACCGTCAACAGCGTCCGAGTCGACAGCATTTGTACCACCACCAGAGCTAGCAGCAAATATGGCAAATAACGACGCGTCACCAGTATTAGCAAAGGCAGGATCAGGTAAAACTGCTCCTCCAGCGACAAGGTCCAATAGACGAAACTGGCGCCGTACTCACTGCGTCCAAAGGTCTCTGCGAACCGCAGGTTGGCCACCTGCAACACACCCGCGACGGTCGCCTCCAGGTTCGTTCGAAGCGTGCCGAACACCCCCGACTGGTTGAACAGCACCACAGCCAGCAGGGTCAGGGCCAGCCAGGTCCAGGCCGATGGCAGGAGACGCCAGGCGCGTCGAATCCAGAAGGCCACGGTGATCCGGAATGCCATATCCGACCCGGTACTCGCCTGCAAACGCGGCACCAGCTCACGGGCGATCACGAAACCCGAGATGGCGAAGAACAGATCGACCCCAAACCCGCCGCTAAAATAAACGGCGAGTCGTGCCAACCCAGGCGTAGTCCAGGTGAACAGATTACCCAAGGCATGATGTAACACCACAAAGAGCACGGCAAAACCGCGCAGGATCTCGATGTCGTCGATTCGCTTGCTCATCGAGCGCCTTCACCGGGTAGTGGCTTGCGCGCCAGGATGATCTGGCTTTTCGGCAGGGCCTGATCCAGGGCCGTGCGGATTTTTTCGCCGCTTGGCAGGTTGATAGTCGCGTGCCAGAGGGTCGCCCAGCTGTTCAGCAACGGATGAAAGGGTGGCTCGATCTGGTCGTGGGTGGCGCCGCTGAAAGCGTGCCCTTCGGCCTGTTTCGTGCTCCAGAACAGCATCATCCATAAGGTCCAGTAGAAGCCGTAATAATGCCGTGACTCGATGATCAGCCCGGCACCTTCCACCAGCTCGGCAAAAGCCTCGCGGGAATAGACCTGAATATGGTTGGGCGACTTGAAATGCAGCGCCGGCGCCACGGCCTGCTGCAGCTCTTCACTCGCTTGGTCGGGCACTGAAATGAAATACTGCGCACCGGGGCGACCGACCCGGACCAGTTCCTGAAGTATCGCCAAAGGCTGCTCGACATGCTCCAGCACCTCCAGCGCGATGACCTTGCTAGCCAGGTTGTCCGCCAAGGGCAAAGGCAAGCTGTCCGAGACGATACCCTCCGCCTGACGAGCCGGCGTCTCGCGGACCTTTTCCCGCAGCGCCTCGACTTTGGCCGCCTCGCTGTCGGTAAAGATGACGTGCGCGCCGCGCCGGGCACAGAACAGCGTCGAACCGCCGTGCCCACAGCCAAGGTCCAGCACCACGTCGTCGGCCGTAATGCTGAAGCCGCGAAACAGCTCGTCCGTTGCATTCTGAAACCAGCCGCCCATCACCGCATCCACCAGGCCGCAGTCACGGGAGTCGATGATCGGCGCTGGCGGCGTCTCGACGAAAGGAGCAGCAGCGTCAGCACAAACGCCAAGCGCGGCGGAGCTGCGGCGCCGCCACCAATCACGCAGGGTTCGCATGCGTGCTCGTCTCCATCGCCAGGATGCGCTTGATCCGCTCACCCGCCACCGCCTGGGAGCAATGCAGACGCATCCGCTCGCTAGCATTGGCCGAAAGCTGCTGGTAACGCTGCGGATCTTCGTGAAAGCACCGGTAAGCCTCGGCGTATGCAGCCTGCAAGGACGACCAATCCAACTGATGACGGCAGGTGCGATAGGCCAGCCGCGGGTCATGTGGCCAGGCCGTACCATCTAACCAGCTGTTCACCACGAAACCGACCTGCTCGTCCATATAATCCAGCATGGCTGAGTTGCGCGGTGCGATGGCCGGTTTGCCGCACGACAGGTACTCCATCAGCGGTAGGCATTGCCCCTCCCCATGGGAGGCATTGACCACATAGGCCGTGGCGCCTAGCAGGGCATGGTAGTCAGCTTCATCCAGGTAGCCATGCAGGAGGATGATGCGGCAACGGAACGGCGGAAGCCGACCCAGACACATCAGCATGGATTCCATGGCCGAGCGGTACTCTTGATGAGTCAGTTTGAACACCAACACTGCGTCCTCCACCTCACGGAAGGCTGCGCAGAAAGCCGTCAACATATCCATCCAGTTCTTGCGACCGTCGTAGGGATTGAAGACGGCGGTGAACACAACGCCCTCCAGACACAGGTCATGCGCAGCCGGTGACCAGTGATCGATCTCAATGACCGGCGCCGGTTCTTCAGGCGTGGAGTACCCACCCGTAGCAGGCGCCACCCCGCTAATGGCAACGCGCAGTACGTCCCGCCAGACCAAGCGATACCACTCGACCAGGTAGCGCAGACTGATGCGTGCCACCTGGCCCACAGAAGCCCTCAATGAACGAGATTCGGTGGGTGCCTGTTGAAGTACAGGCGTCGGCAATTCCTCGCTCGTCTCGGGAGACTCACCTTGGCTAGCGGCCAGAAAACGCTCCAGCGCATCGGGCGCAGGGCGATAGGGCTCCAGCGACAGGCCCAGGGTGTCCATCAAGACCCCCTTTTGAATACTGACAGCCACCGGCTCGCCGGCTCGACTGGCCAGCGCACGGAACGCAGCAAAACGATCCCACACCGGAGCTGGGATCGAGATCACAGGGAAGTCTTCGCCCATGGCGGCGCGCACTGCATCGACGGTCAATTGCGAATGCACGATAGCGCGGCCGCACAGACGCAGCCCGTGGCGCCAGTCCTGCTCGGGCTCGTCATACCAGACCTCGGTGGGGATGCTGTCAAACTCCCAAGCGAACACCGGGATGGTCGGGCAACGCAACCCCAACGTGGTCTTGTGCGGCGGCGAAAAGGACAGAAAAACACAGTCCTCACCGGCCTCGCAGGCGCGCTGGTAGTGTGCGTCCACCTCAGTTTCGGGGAACTCCACAACCAGCACTTCACCCAACTGCTGCAGCACCGGCAGGAATTCACGCAGCACGAAGTAGTAGCTGTATTCGGGCTTACCCAGGCTGGTGGCGATATTGGCGGCGTTAACCTCGGAATAGACCAAAAACCTCATGGCGCTGAATGCTCCGTCACCTGCGGCGCAGGGATCACACCGTCACCTGCATGGGCCATAAGAAAGGGCCGCAACAGCTGCTCGACATGAGTCAGAGCACAGAACGCCTGCAACCGTTGATGGGCATTGACCGACATCTGCTGATAGGCCTGCGGCTGCTCACGGGCGATCCGATAACTCTCGCGGTAGGCGTTCATCACGCTTTCCCAATTGATGCGGTGCAAACGCGCCTTGAGCTTGGCACTCGAATCGTGCGGCCAACTGGCCGGTTGAGGTGCGCTGCCGACGACAAAGGCGCTGTCGTCATGCAGGTAATCCAGCATCGCCGTATGCAGGGGCGCGATAGCGGGCTTGCCCGCGCTCATAAACTCCATCAACGGCAGGCAAAGCCCCTCACACACCGAGGTATTCACGTAGTAAGTGCTCTGCTGGCACAGTTGGAAGTATTCGCGCTCCTCCAGAAAGCCATGGATCACGATGACCCGACACTGGAAGGGCGCCAATCGCGACAGCAGGGTTAGCAGGTGGATGCGATAACTTTCCAGGTCATGGTGGGTCATCTTGATCACCAGCGTCGCATCGCTGACGGTTTTGAAGGCCCAACAGAAAGCACTGACCATGTCGATCCAGTTTTTCCGATGGTCACCCGGGTTCAGCACAGTGGTGTACATCACCCCCTGCAAGACGGTCTCACAGGCGACGGGCAACGCCTTGGCCATGACCGGCTCGGCGATTTCTGACCCTTCGCGCACAGGAGGCGGGGCAAACACAGTCGCAACTTCCTGCCACCAACCGCGCGCCAGAGCGAGCGAGGTCAGGCCGCGCTCATGCCACGTCAGTGTCCGAGCAACGGCCTTCGGCCCCGTGGTGGACACTGGCTCAGGCTTGCGCACCAAGCCATCGGCTGACAACCCCAACAGAGGGCTGTCGATAACATGCCCGGTGAACGACAGGCGACGCTCCGCCAGGTCCGGCAACCAGCCACCTTCGGGAAAGCAGCTAGCAAAACGATCCCAGACCGGCGCGGGGATCACCAGAATCGGATACGCCTCGCCCATGGCCTGTCTTACGGCGGCCGCGGCTTCCTGGCTCAGCGTGATGGCACCTTGGGTTCGCTCAAATACATGGCGCCAATCGTTTCGGGCATCGCCGTGCCAGGCTTCGTCTGGAAGGTTATCGAACTCCCAGGCGAATACTGGAATCGTCGGGCATTGCAACCCCAGCAAAGTCTGTTGCGGCGGGCTGAAGCTGAGAAAAACGACCTGTTCACCCAAGGCAGCGTGCCGTAGATAACAGCTGTCGATCTCGGCAGCGTCATTCACTACGATAACTCTGCCTATCCGTTCAAGAACTGGCACGAATTCCTGCATCAGAAAAAAATAGCTGTACTCAGGCTTGCCCAGGGAGGCCTGAATGGTCGATTGGTCGATTTTTGAACCAACAAGAATGATCATGTCTCGTCCGTCACATGCAACAGCAAACCGATTCGGGCGCCGGGTGCAGCAGGCTAAATAAACGCGCAGTCCACCAGCAAACCTCTCGCAAGGCAAGTGCTATAACCGCCGAATGAATACCAGGCTAGCGCCTAGCCCATAGATGCTGGCTCTCGCGCCAAACATCGACCAGGCAGTCTGTCTACGACCAAATAACCAAGCTACCCAGCTGTCTCAACCAAGGAGTAAACGTTTGCTCACTTCGATCCACCTGCTGTGATCCGTGCTTGCGTAGGTTATAAAAAAATCCCTAGGCTGTGCCGATCAGTTATTCAGGGTCGTGCCGATGCCCAGCGAACGCCCCCCCGCATCCCTCCCTCGTCGAAGCCATTCGCTATTGGCTGCTGCTGGGCTGCATCAGCTTTGGCGGACCGGCTGGGCAAATCGGCCTGATGCATCGCGAGCTGGTGGAGCGCAAACGCTGGATTTGCGCAGGGCGTTTTCTGCCTGGGCGCCTCGCTGGCGCAATCAGCGCGGCGGTGGCGCTGACCCTACTGGTGCGCTACGACTGGGGAGTGCTACGGCTGATCGGTCTGGCCGCTTTGACCGGGCTGTCACTACACGCTTTGACGCTGATCGCTTAAAGGAACGTTGAGATGGATAACTCACTAGATTGGCGCAACCGCCTCTACATCATCATTTTCCAGACCGACACCCGCGCCGGGCAGCGCTTCGATAGCTGGCTGCTGCTGACCATCATGGCCAGCCTGGTGGTGGTGTTCATCGACAG
Organism: Pseudomonas sp.; assembly: GCA_050739815.1. GTDB lineage: Bacteria > Pseudomonadota > Gammaproteobacteria > Pseudomonadales > Pseudomonadaceae > Aquipseudomonas. The sequence goes on from JBOICE010000124.1 coordinate 28,596, forward strand.
TATCGACAGCCTTCACCGCGATTACGCTGGCCTGCTGGCGGCTATCGAGTGGGGCTTCACCCTGGCCTTCGCTATCGAGTACGGTTTACGCCTGTACTGCTCGCCGAAACCACTGCGCTATGCCTTCAGCTTCTATGGTCTGATCGACTTGCTGGCCATCCTCCCGGGCGTGCTGGCCATCTACTACGCCGACGCCCAGTACCTGCTGATTATCCGGGTCATTCGTATGCTGCGAATCTTCCGCATACTCAAGCTCAGCCCGTATCTGAAGCAGGCCAACTACCTGCTCACCGCGCTGCACGGCAGCAAGCAGAAAATCATCGTGTTTTTGCTCACCATCTCCACCCTGGTGACCGTGTTCGGCACCTTGATGTATGTAATCGAGGGACCTGAGCACGGCTTTACCAGTGTCCCCAAAGGCATCTACTGGGCAGTGGTGACCCTGACCACCGTTGGCTTCGGCGACATTGTGCCGAAGACTCCGCTGGGCCAGGCGCTCTCGACATTGGTGATGATCACCGGTTACTCGATCATCGCCGTTCCCACCGGCATCTTCACCGCCGAACTGGCCAATGCCATGCGCGGCGGCGATGGATTACTGAAGCACAACTGCCCGATCTGCTCGAAGAACAACCACGAGCATGGCGCGGCCTTCTGCAACCGCCGCGGTAATCCACTATTTCCGCGCCAGGGTAACTGACAGAACGCACTTGGCAGCCGTTCGGTTGGCGCCTCGCTGATACCGTCAGTGATTGAGGGTGTCCGCCCCAGCCAAACAAGCGCCGCGCAGCCCGTAAGATGGGGCGAAGGCGATGCCCAACAACCGATCGGCAAGGTCAGCTGTTCCCGCTCGAGATGAGAGACAGAGAGATGGGAGATCGGGAGTCGCGAGGCGACTCCTTGCTGGGCATCACTGCGTTCAGCGCCAACCTACAGTGTTGGCGCTGAACGCGAAGCTTTGATTTGAAGGGTGACGTGCTTACTGCGGATATTTCTGGCTCAAACCCGGCGGCACACCACTGCTGTCGGTTGGCAGCCACGGCCCTTGCGGGTTGCTGGCCCAACTCCAGCCATTGTTCCAGCGGTAATAGGTGCGCTCACGGTAGTAGATGCCTTTAGCATCTTCCAGCACGTAGACCCCCAGCTTGCTATCCCAATAGCTGCTTGCCCCTGGCGGCGGCGCAAAGTGTGGATGAGCCTTCATTCGAGTACTGGGTTGCGGCTGAGCCGGAATCGGCTGGCTCGGGGCCTTAGGTTGCTGCGTGCTGCGTGGTGGTTTGCTGGGCGGCTGTTGTGTGCCGCGCGGTTCCTGCGGGATCGGCGGCTGTACGACAACAGGTACCGTACAACCCACCAACCCCAGCACCAGCACCAGAGCCGCTACACCGAGACGAAGAGTATTGTTCATTGCGCCTGGCCATCCGCCGTATCAATAGTCAGCTGTTGCTGATCCGCTGTGCTGCTCGCCAAGGGTTGGCTACGACCAATCCACTCACCCGCCTTGGCATTTCCCGCGCGTGAAACGCGAGCTACCAATAAGACCTGAGGGAAATTGGAGAGTTTCAGCTGCGGCATCATCGCGTCGTTATCCGAGAGGCTGACTTCCGCCGGCAGGTCGGCCACGGTCAGACGCTTGACCGCGAGCGGCATCGGCGGGCCTGAGGCTGCGCGTGCGAAGACGAATACCGTGTCAGTCGGCTGGACTTTGCCTTGCAGCGCCGGTGCCAGCTCCACCCGTACTTTGAGTGCAGAGACTGCGGCCGCCGCAGCGGGCTCAGGCACGGAGTCGCCAGACGCAAGTCTTTCACGAGCGCGCTCGATACCCCCCTGGATCGCGCTACGCGACGGATCATCGGTTGGCAGCAGAGCGGCCAAACGCTCCCAGAAACCAATCGCATCCTTGAAGCGTTGGTCCTCAAACGCAGCAATACCCAGCAGACCGAGGCTGGTAACCTCCTCCGGGTTGGCCTTCAACGCTTCGTCAGTCAACGCCTGCATCTCAGCCGACCACTTTTTACCCTTGGCGAAATACAGCGCCTGGGCCAGTTGCCCCAACAACTCAGGTTGACGCCCGGCCAAGCCAACGGCGCGTTCAAACGCACTCGCAGCATCGGCGGCGCGATCTTGGGCCATGTAGGTACGACCGAGGAAGTACCAGGCCTCGGCAGAATCCGGCTGGGCTTTGACGGCCTGTTCCAAACGTGCCGTCATTTCCTCGACCGAGCGTGGCTGCTGGGCAAACTCGCGGGCCATTTCAACTTTGTCGCTGGCGCCCCAGTGCAGGTAAAGCCCAATAGCAATCAGCGGTACCAGCACGGCAGCCAATAACGGGGTCAGCTTACCCAGGCGCGAGCTGCGCCCTTGATCGGCGCCTTCGGTATCGGCCAATAACTCACGAGCCGCTTCAGCACGGCCAGCGTCCAACTGTTCGGAGCTCAATGCGCCAGCTTGCTGCTGGGCTTCCAGCTCAGCCAAACGCTCCTGATAGAGGGCGACGTTGAGGGCGGTACGATCTTCCTCGGCCTGGGCTCGGCGGCCACGCAACACGGGGATCAACAGAAAAGCCAAGGCCACCAGCAACAACAGGCCGGCGGCGAGCCAGAAATCAATCATGGGTCTTTTTTATCCGCTTGCTCTGGGTTTAAAAGTGCGTCGAGGCGCGAACGCTCCTCGGCGGAAAGAGTGGCGACACCCGCAGCGGCTTCCCGGCGACGGCGCAACACGATCACGCCCATCACCAGCAGGCCACCGATCAGCAAGCCCGCCGGGCCGAACCAAAGCAACCAGGTACGGGCATTCACCGCCGGCTTGTAGCGGACGAATTCGCCGTAGCGATCCACCATGAACTCGACGATTTGCTCGTTGCTCTTGCCCTCGCCAAGCATGCGAAAGATTTCGCGGCGCAGATCAGTGGCAATCGGTGCGTTGGAGTCGGCGATGTCCTGGTTCTGGCATTTGGGGCAACGCAGTTCCTGGGTCAACTCGCGAAAGCGTGCGCGCTCGGCCTCATTGGCAAACTCGTAGGTATCGATAGCCGCCTGCGCGACCCCGATCAGGCTCAGGCCCAATACGGCCATGACCGCGGCCGCGGCAAACCAGCGCTTCATTGGACCGCCTCATCGACCAGGCCCTGATAGAGCGGTGCCAGTTGTTCGCGCCAGACACGCTCGTCGATCACGCCGACGAATTTGTGGCGGATGATGCCTTTGCTGTCGATCAGGAAAGTCTCCGGTGCGCCGTAAACACCCAGGTTCAGACCCAGGCTGCCTTGCTCGTCACGGATATTCAGCTGGTAAGGATTGTGGAATTCCTTCAGCCACTTCAGCGCAGCGGCGTTGTCGTCCTTGTAGTTGACGCCGTAGACCCGCACGCCTTGCTGAGCCAGTTTGTTCAACACCGGATGCTCGACCCGGCAGGACACACACCAGGTCGCCCAGACGTTAAGCAACGCCGGCTTGCCGAGCAGGTCGGCCTGGGTCAGGGGCTTTTCGCCCTCCACAGACGGCAGGGAAAATGCAGGCACTGGCTTACCGATCAACGCCGAAGGCAGTTCGGACGGATCGAGGAACAGACCACGATAAAGAAAGAGCGCGCCAATCAGGAAGACCGCTAGCGGCAACAACAAGATCGTCCGCTTCATGCTTGCGCTCCAGTCAGCCCCAAGGCATCCCGCACGCGGGTTTTCACTTTCACCCGGTAGCGCCGATCGAACGCCGCCAGCAAACCGCCAAAACCGGTCAACAGACCACCAAACCAGATCCAGCGCACATAGGGTTTGACGTGGACCCGAACGGCCCAAGCGCCATTTTCCAGCGGCTCACCGAGGGCGACGTACAGGTCGCGAGTGAAACCCGCGTCGATGCCGGCTTCGGTCATCACCGAGTTCTGCACGGTATAGAGGCGTTTTTCGGGATGCAGCACGGTGACCTCCTTGCCGTCTTCGATCACCCTTATCGTGCCCTTATCGGAGGTGAAGTTCGGGCCTTCGAAGTGCGCAGCGCCTTCAAAAAGGAAGTGATAGCCACCCAACTCCATCGACTCGCCCGGTTCCAGGCGCAGATCGCGCTCGGCGCTGTTCTGGCTGGAGAGCACCACGCCAAGGGCGCAGACGGCGATACCGAGGTGCGCCACCTGCATGCCCCAATAGCTGCGGGTCATGCTGCGAATACCGTTGAGCAGGCCGGTGTGGCGAGTCTTGTCGAGCAGATCACGCACGCCCGCCAATACCACCCAGGCCGCCAGCAGGCAGGCCGCCAGCACCGCCCAGTGGAAATCTGCAACCAGCAGAGAGGCGACACCGCCCAGCACCACGCTCGCCAGCAGTACCGGGCTCAGCATGCCCAGCAACCACTTCAGCGGAGTGTCCTTCCAGCGCACGATCACCCCCACCGCCATCACCAGCATGAGCAGGCTCATCAGCGGCACGAACAGCGCATTGAAGTACGGCGGCCCAACCGACAGCTTGGCTCCGGTCAGGGCGTCCAACACCAAAGGGTAGAGGGTGCCGAGCAGGATCATCGAAGCGGCGACCACCAGCACCAGATTATTCCCCAGCAGCAGCATCTCCCGTGACCAGAGGGCGAAACCAACGTGGCTCTTGACCACCGGCGCGCGCAGGGCGAATAGCGTCAGCGAGCCACCGACCACCAGCAACAGGAAGGCCAGGATAAACACGCCGCGCTCTGGATCGGAGGCGAAGGCATGCACCGACGTCAGCACGCCGGAGCGGACCAGGAAGGTGCCGAGCAAGCTCAGCGAGAAGGCCGCAATCGCCAGCAACACGGTCCAGCTTTTGAACACGCCACGCTTTTCGGTCACCGCCAACGAGTGAATCAGCGCGGTGCCTACCAGCCAGGGCATGAAGGAGGCATTTTCCACCGGGTCCCAGAACCACCAGCCGCCCCAGCCCAACTCGTAATAGGCCCACCAGGAACCGAGGGTGATGCCAATCCCGAGGAAGGCCCAGGCGACAATCGTCCACGGTCGCGACCAACGCGCCCAAGCCGCATCAAGACGACCGCCAAGCAGGGCGGCTATGGCGAAGGCGAAGGCGACCGAGAAGCCGACATAGCCCATGTAGAGCATGGGGGGATGGACGATGAGGCCGATGTCTTGCAGCAGCGGATTGAGGTCTCGACCGTCCATTGGGCTTTGCGGCAGGAGACGTTCGAACGGATTGGAAGTGACGATCAGGAACAGCAAAAAGCCAATGCTGATCATCCCCATCACACCCAGCACACGGGCCAGCATCACCTCCGGCAACTGCCGGGAGAAGATCGACACCGCGAAGGTCCAGCCACCGAGGATAAGCGCCCAAAGCAGCAAGGAGCCTTCATGGGCGCCCCAGACGGCGCTGAACTTGTAGTACCAGGGCAACGCACTGTTGGAGTTGTTGGCGACATAGGCGACAGAGAAGTCATCGACTACGAAGGAATAGGTCAGGCAGGCAAACGCGAACAGCAGAAAGGCAAACTGCCCCCAGGCCGCGGGCTGCGCCAGGCTCATCCACTGACGATCACCGCGCCAGGCACCGATCATCGGCAGCGTGGCCTGCACCAGCGCCATGCACAGCGCCAGAATCATCGCCAGGTGGCCCAACTCGGGAACGATCAAGCCAGACATCACTGTGCCCCCTCTTTGGACTGCATGGATTGATACTGGCCACTGTCTTTAAGGGCCTTGGTCACTTCCGGGGGCATGTATTTTTCATCGTGCTTGGCCAGCACTTCATCGGCGACCAACACACCGTCGGCATTGAGTTTGCCGAGCGCGACGATGCCCTGCCCTTCACGGAACAGGTCCGGCAGGATGCCGCGGTATTGGATAGTGACATCCTTGGCGAAGTCGGTGACCACGAACTGCACGTCCAGCGAGTCGCCGAAACGCTTCAAGGAGCCCTTTTCAACCATTCCACCTGCGCGAATCCGGGTGTCGTGCGGCACTTCGCCATTAGCGATCTGAGTCGGGGTGTAAAACAGATTGATGTTCTGCTGCAAAGCACTGAGCGCGAGCGCGACGGCAACCCCGACGCCGGCCAGAATGCCGAGGATGATAACTAGACGCTTCTTACGCAGCGGATTCACTTCTGACTCTCCCGGCGCAAACGACGCGCCTCTTCTTGCAGGTAACGGCGACGCGCCAGAATCGGCATCGCAACGTTGATGCCCAGCACGGCCAGGCTGATGCCATAGGCCGACCAGACATACAAAGCATGCTGGCCCATGGCGAGAAAATCGCTGAAGGAGGCAAAACTCATCGTACGCCCCCCAGCCCCATTTGTTTCACCACTTCGTTTTTCACCCAACTGCTGCGCGACTCGCGCTTGAGCACTTCCAGGCGCATGCGCAGCAGTAATACCGCGCCGAAGAAACAGTAGAAACCGAGCACCATGAGCAACAGCGGCAGCCACATTTCCGCCGGCATCGCCGGTCGCTCGGTGAGCTTGAAGGTGGCCCCCTGATGAAGGGTGTTCCACCACTCCACCGAGTATTTGATGATGGGGATGTTGATCACCCCGACGATGGCCAGCACGGCACAGGCTTTGGCCGCGCTGTCGCGATTGCTGATGGCATTGCCGAGGGCGATCACACCGAAATACAGGAACAGCAGGATCAACATCGAGGTCAAGCGCGCATCCCAGACCCACCAGGAACCCCAGGTCGGTTTACCCCAGATGGCGCCGGTCAGCAGCGCGATAAAGGTCATCCAGGCACCGATAGGCGCAGCAGCCTGCAGGGCCACATCCGCCAACTTCATCTTCCACACCAGCCCCACCACGCCCGCCACTGCCAGCATGAGGTAACAGGACTGGGCGAGGATAGCCGCCGGTACATGGATGTAGATGATCCTAAAGCTATTGCCCTGCTGGTAATCCGGCGGCGCAAAAGCCAGCCCCCAAACCAGGCCAACGCCGATCAGCAATACCGCGGCCCACGTCAGCCACGGCAGCCAGCGACCACTGATCTCGTAGAACCATTTGGGCGAGCCCCATTTGTGAAACCAAGTCCAATTCATCACGCTAACCAGTTCATTTTTATTCGCCGACGCTGATAGACAGGCCAGCGGCTGTCGCAAAAGGAGTCAGTGTGACCGCTAACGCGGTGAGACTGCCCATCCACAGTAAGTAACCGACAACCGGCAAACCTTGCAGTGCCGCCTGCAACGCCCCACAGCCGAGAATCAGCACTGGGATATACAGCGGTAGGATCAGCAGCGCCAGCAACAGGCCGCCACGCTTGAGACCGACGGTCAGTGCTGCACCTACGGCGCCGAGCAAGCTCAATACCGGCGTCCCCAGCAACAGCGTCATCAACAAGACCGGCAGGCAGCGCGACGGCAA
>JBOICE010000125.1:0-5717 GCA_050739815.1 Pseudomonas sp.
ACCCACAACGGCTCGCGCCTGGAGCAGGACCTGACCCTGGAGGCCGATGTCGCCATAGTCGGCAGCGGCGCCGGCGGCGGCACCAGCGCGGAGATCCTCAGCGCCGCCGGCTTCAAGGTGCTGCTGATCGAAGAAGGGCCGCTGAAGACCAGCAGCGACTTCAAGATGCAGGAGGCCGAGGCCTATCCCAGCCTGTATCAGGAAGGCATAGGGCGGATGAGCAAGGACGGCGCCATCACCATCCTCCAGGGCCGCGCCGTCGGCGGCACCACCCTGGTCAACTGGACCTCGAGCTTCCGCACCCCGGAGCCGACCCTCGAGCACTGGGCTAAGGAGCACGGCGTCAAAGGCCATAGTTCGGCGCAGATGGCGCCCTGGTTCGAGAAGATGGAACAGCGCCTGGGCATTGCGCCATGGCTGCTGCCGCCCAATGCCAACAACGATGTGATCCGCGCCGGCTGCGAAAAACTCGGTTACCACTGGAAGGTCATCCCGCGCAACGTCCGCGGCTGCTGGAACCTCGGCTACTGCGGCATGGGCTGCCCGACCAACGCCAAGCAATCGATGCTGGTCACCAGCATTCCGGCGACCCTGGAGAAAGGCGGCGAGCTGCTCTACCTGGCACGCGCCGAACGCCTGCTGATCGACGGCGAGCGGATCGTCGGCCTCGAGTGCCTGGGCCTGGACGAGCGCTGCGTGGCGCCCAATGGCCGCACCATCCGCGTCAAGGCCAAGCACTATGTCTTGGCCGGCGGCGGCATCAACAGCCCGGCGCTGCTGCTGCGTTCCCAGGCCCCGGACCCGCACCAGCGGGCCGGCAAGCGCACCTTCCTGCACCTGGTGAACTTCTCCGCCGCGCAGTTCGAGCAGGTGATCAACCCGTTCTACGGCGCGCCACAGTCGATCTACTCCGACCACTTCCAGTGGGACGACGGCGCCACCGGGCGCATGTCCTACAAACTGGAAGTGCCGCCCTTGCACCCGGCGCTGACCGCCACCCTGCTCGGCCGCTTCGGGGTCGACAACGCCTTGCGTATGGAGCAACTGCCACACACCAACATGATGCTGGCGCTGCTGCGCGACGGCTTCCACCCGGACAGCGCCGAAGGCACCGTGGAGTTGCGCGGCGACGGCAGCCCGGTGCTCGACTACCGCTTGACCGACTACACCTGGGACGGCGTGCGCCGCGCCTTCCACACCATGGCCGAGATCCAGTTCGCCGCCGGCGCCAAAGCGGTAGCGCCGATGCACGCCGATGCCGACTATGTGAAAACGCTCAAGGCAGCTCGCGCGCTGATCGACGGCCTGAGCCTGGAGCTGTATCGCACCCGTCTCGGCAGCGCCCACGTGATGGGCGGCTGCGCCATGGGCGAAGACCCACAGCAAGCGGTCACCGACAGCCTCGGCCGCCACCACCAACTGAGCAATCTATCGATCCACGACGGCTCGCTATTCCCGACCAGTATCGGCGCCAACCCTCAACTGTCGGTCTATGGCCTGACCGCGCAACTGGCTACGCGGCTGGCCGAGCGCCTGGGCAAGGCTTGACTACGGCTAACACACCGATAGCTGGCCGGACCGCAGCGGCTCAGCCCGGCGCTTGGGTCGGCCTCATCCGGCTGCTGCCGGCAGCCAAAGCACTCGGCGTGCTGCTGTCGGGCAAGACCTGAACCGCCCCTACGGCTTGGCCGCCGAGGTCTGCTGCGCTACCATCCGAATCCCCTACGGACTCCGCCAGGACGTCACGATGAATCGAGTGTTGTACCCAGGTACCTTTGACCCCATCACCAAGGGCCATGGCGATCTCGTAGAGCGCGCTTCGCGCCTGTTCGATCAAGTGGTCATCGCCGTGGCTGCCAGTCCGAAGAAGAACCCGCTGTTCCCTCTGGAACAACGCGTAGAGCTGGCCCGCGAGGTCACCAAGCATCTGCCGAACGTCGAGGTAGTAGGCTTCTCCACGCTGCTCGCGCACTTTGCCAAGGAACAGAACGCCAATGTCTTCCTGCGGGGCCTGCGCGCCGTTTCTGACTTCGAGTATGAGTTCCAACTGGCCAATATGAACCGGCAACTGGTGCCGGACGTGGAAAGCCTGTTCCTCACGCCGTCGGAGAAGTACTCGTTTATTTCCTCCACGCTGGTGCGTGAAATCGCAAACTTGGGTGGCGATATCACCAAGTTCGTCCACCCGGTGGTAGCCGAGGCCCTGACCGAACGTTTCAAGCGCTAAACCAGCTGGGTGGTAAGGCGCCCGCGTGCACTGCGGGCGCCGATGCGGCACAATTCACCGCATAGTTACCCAATGTCGCGGCTACCCCCACGGCAGGAGTTGTTCCATGTCCCTGATCATCACCGACGACTGCATCAACTGCGACGTCTGCGAACCGGAGTGCCCGAACGGCGCTATCTCGCAGGGCGAAGAGATCTACGTCATCGATCCCAACCTGTGCACCGAATGCGTCGGCCATTACAACGAGCCGCAATGTCAGCAAGTCTGCCCGGTCGACTGCATCCCGCTGGATGAGAACCATGTCGAAAGCAAAGACGAGCTGATGCAGAAATACCTTATCCTCACCAGCAAAGCTTGAGCCCGTGAGCCGCCTGATCCGCGGCAGCATGCCTGCCAGAGCACTGTTCGGCGCCCTGCTGTTACTTTGCGCCCTGCTCGCCCAGGCGGCGCCAACCCCCAAGCAAGCCGCCATTGCCAGCGCCCACCCCGCCGCCACCGTAGCGGGTTTGGAAACCCTGGCCGCGGGCGGCAACGCCTTCGACGCCGCCGTGGCGGTCAGCGCCGCCTTAGCCGTGGTCGAACCCTATGGCTCGGGCCTCGGCGGTGGCGGCTTCTTTCTGCTGCGTGAGGCGGGTGACCGACCGACCTACCGTTTTCTCGACGCCCGCGAACGAGCGCCGCTGGCCGCCCACGCCGACCTGTACCGGCGCAACGGCCAGGTGCAACCGGCCCTGTCCCTGGAGGGCGGGCTGGCTGCGGCTATTCCTGGATTGCCCGCCGCCTTGGTGGAGTTGGCGCAACGCTTCGGGCGCTTACGCCTGATTGACTCCCTGGCTCCGGCAATCCGCCTGGCACGCGACGGAGTGTCCATCGACCGCGTCTACCGCGAGCGCGCCACCTGGCGCTTGGCAGCCCTGCGTGACGATCCGGAAAGCGCGCGGATCTTTCTCGACAAGGGCGCCGTCCCCGAACAATGGGGCCTGCTGCGTCAGCCGGAGCTCGCCGACACGCTGGAACGCCTGGCCCGGTATGGCAAGGCGGGTTTTTATGAGGGCGAAACGGCGCAAAAACTGGTGCGTGGGGTCAGAGCGGCCGGCGGCATCTGGAGCCTCGCCGATCTGGCGCAATATCGGGTGGTGGAGCGCGCGCCCTTGCGCTATCCATTGGCCGAAGGACGCGAGCTGATCAGCGCGCCGCCGCCCTCCGCCGGTGGCATCGCCCTGGCGCAAAGCCTGGCCATGCTGCAACAGCTACCCTGGCGCCAGGCCGACAAGGTGCAGCGCAGTCACTTGGTGGTGGAAGTGCTGCGCCGCGCCTATCGCGACCGCGGCCTGCTGGGTGACCCCGACTACATCGCCAACCCCGTCGCCAAATTGCTCGACAGTCGCTACCTGCAACAACTGGCCAGCAGTATCGACCCACTGAAAGCCACCCCCAGCAGCAGCCTCCCTCCCGCACCCGCGTGGCGCGAAGGTGACCACACCACCCATTTCGCGGTACTCGACAGTGCCGGCAATGCCGTAACCGCCACCCTGTCGGTCAACCTGCCGTTTGGTGCCGCCTTTACCGTGCCGGGCACCGGCGTGCTGCTCAACGATGAAATGGACGACTTCGCCGCCAACCCCCAGGGCGCCAACGCCTACGGCCTGAGCGCCAGTCGAGCCAATGCCATCGCCGCGGGCAAACGCCCGCTGTCGAGCATGAGCCCGAGCTTCATCGAGAGCCCTGGCCAATTCACTGCGTTCGGCACCCCAGGCGGTAGCCGCATCCCCAGCATGGTGTTGCTGTCTATGCTCGAATACCTGGATGGCAAACCGGTGGCGAGCTGGCCGGCTGTACCGCGCTACCACCATCAATACCTGCCAGACCAGATCGAGTACGAACCCGCGGCCTTCAGCCCAGCCGAGATAAGCGCTCTGCAAGCCCGTGGCTATCGGCTCAAAGACGTAGAGCGCAGCTACGGCAATCAGCAGGTGCTGCTGTGGAACAAGGACAGCGCCAGCGTCGAGGCCGCCAGCGACCCACGCGGGATTGGCCAAGCAGCGCTGTTCACGCCTAACGCAGACACAAAAAAGCCGGTCGATTGACCGGCTTTTCAGCGTTACTACCGGCTCAGTCGCCTCTGTAGCCGTAGCCGCTGGTGGTGCAACCCAGGCAGCGCACGAACGCCTCCTGGCCGGGCACTGCAACCAGCTCGTGCGCGGCTTCCCCGACATTGCCGCCCAGCGCCGTGAACGGCAGGCTGACGACAAAGGCCACGACGCCGATCGCCGTAGCACCAATCAGCAAGGGCCGGGCAATCACCAGGTCGCCAATCATCGAATAGCCCTTGGGTGCCTCGACGGTGTACAACGGGTCACCACTGGCATTCTGCTGCATCACTTCCGCCTGAGCCGGCAGCGCCAGGAGGCCAGTGGTCAGCGCCAAGACAACAGCGGTTGAGCGAAACAGGTTCATGAGTGTGATCCTTCAACTATTCAGGGTGCGGTGGCCCTAACTATAACAGTGCTCTGGCATTTGTCAGCGTGATGGCCGTCAATCGCCGTAGAACGCGCAGTGCGGCTTTTTCGGTAAATATGGCCGATAGAAGGCCAAGATCGCCTTGCTCTAGAGAGTGCCGAGCGAACTCAGGTTCAGCGTTGGCAGCGCGGGCAATAGACACTGGCGCGCTGGCCCAGGCGAATCTCGCGCAAGGTGCTGCCGCAGGTCTTGCAGAACTCACCCGCGCGACCGTACACGAACAACTCCTGCTGGAAGTACCCTGGCTGACCATCACCGCCGACGAAATCCCGCAGGGTGGTGCCGCCGCGCTCGATGGCGGCGGCCAGGATGCGCTTGATCTCCTGCGCCAACTTCAGATAACGCGCCCGCGAGATAGAGCCGGCTTCGCGGCGCGGGTCGATACCGGCAGCGAACAGCGCCTCGCTGGCGTAAATGTTGCCGACCCCGACCACCACCGCGTTATCCATGATGAACGGCTTGACCGCCATGCTTTTGCCGCGCGACAGCTGATACAAACGCTCGCCATCAAACAGCTCGGTCAAGGGTTCCGGGCCGAGGCGCAGCAGCAACTCGTGGTTGAGTGGGTCGGTACTCCAGAGCAGCGCACCGAAGCGCCGCGGATCGGTGTAACGCAGCGCCAGCCCGGATTCCAGGACGATATCGACATGCTCGTGCTTGGCCACCGGCGTATCGGCCGGCACCAGACGCAAACTGCCGGACATGCCGAGGTGGCCGATCAGCGTTCCCGCCTCTGCCTTGATCAGCAGGTACTTGGCGCGCCGCTCGACGCACTCGATGCGCTGCCCGGACAGGCGCACGTCCAGGTCCTCCGGGATCGGCCAACGCAGGCGCCGCTCACGCACTATCACCCGGCTGACGCGCTGGCCTTCGAGATAGGGCGCGAGACCGCGGCGGGTGGTTTCGACTTCGGGTAGTTCAGGCATAGGAAGCAGGCATACAGGCAGGCGGGACAGCAGAAGGCCACCTT
>JBOICE010000126.1:0-12220 GCA_050739815.1 Pseudomonas sp.
GCCGGCTTGCCTTTGATCTTGTCTTCGTTCAGAGCCAGGAAAATTTCCTTTTCCTTGGCAACGGTCTCAGCAGAAACCTGGGTCGGATTGAGGAACTGCGGGTTGCTGGCCGCAACGTGCATGGCGATATCTTTAGCCAGCTCGACGTCGCCGCCTTTCAGGGCAACCAGGACACCAATACGGTGGCCGTGCAGGTAAGAACCCACCACATCAGCCTCAACATTGGTCAGGCGACGAATATTGACGTTCTCGCCAACTTTCGATACCAGAGCCAGACGCGCCTCTTCCTGAGCGGCGATCAGCGGAGCTGCGTCGGTCAGTTTCTCAGCGAAGGCTTTATCGATGCTGCTACTCACGAAAGCCTTGAAGTCATCCTGAAGAGCGAGGAAGTCAGTCTGCGAGTTGACTTCGATGATCACGGCACGCTTGTTATCTTCAGCGACCCGGACAGCAATCGAGCCTTCAGCAGCAATGTTGCCGGCTTTCTTGGCAGCTTTGATGGCACCAGCGCTACGCATGTCATCGATGGCTTTTTCAATGTCGCCGCCAGCTGCGGTCAACGCTTTCTTGCAATCCATCATGCCCTGGCCAGTGCGCTCACGCAGTTCTTTAACCAATGCTGCAGTAATCTCTGCCATTTCGAAATCCTCTTGGATAGGTCTTCAACCATTCCACCCGGCACGCCGGGCGATCAATTCTAAGGTGGCAAAAAGGGGGCCTAGCCCCCTTTTTGCGTACCGAGTGACGCTAGACGCCGTCTACTCAGCCTTCAGCTTGCTCGGCAGCCGGGGCTTGCTCGACGAACTCGTCGGTGCCGCCAGCAGCATTGCTGCGACCGCGAACAACGGCGTCAGCCATGGCGCCCATGTACAGCTGGATAGCGCGAATGGCGTCATCGTTACCTGGGATGATGTAGTCCACACCTTCCGGGCTGCTGTTGGTATCGACGATGCCGATAACCGGGATACCCAGCTTGTTAGCTTCGGTGATTGCAATGCGCTCGTGATCAACGTCGATTACGAACAGGGCATCAGGCAGGCCGCCCATGTCCTTGATACCACCCAAGCTGCGATCCAGTTTTTCCAGATCACGGGTGCGCATCAGGGCTTCTTTCTTGGTCAGCTTGGTGAAAGTGCCGTCTTGGGACTGGATTTCCAGTTCACGCAGGCGCTTGATCGACTGACGAATGGTTTTGTAGTTGGTCAGCATGCCGCCCAACCAGCGGTGATCGACGAACGGCGAACCGCAACGAGCGGCTTCTTCGCGAACGATCTTGCCAGCGGAACGCTTGGTGCCGACGAACAGGATTTTGTTTTTGCCCGAAGCCAGTTTCTCAACGAAGGACAGGGCTTCGTTGAACATCGGCAGGGTTTTTTCGAGGTTGATGATGTGAATCTTGTTACGCGCGCCGAAAATGAACTTGCCCATTTTCGGGTTCCAGTAACGGGTCTGGTGGCCGAAGTGCACACCGGCCTTCAGCATATCGCGCATATTGACTTGGGACATGATAGTTCCTTAATTAAGTCGGGTTAGGCCTCCACGCATCCCAATGACCAACCCCCAGCATTAGCTGAGAGGCACCCAGGCCATCGTGTCGACACGTGTGTGGGTTTAAGCTTTTCAGGCTGGAGCCCGGAAAGCGGCGCATTTTATATCACAGAAGGCGGCAAAACGAAACCCGCAGAGACGATCGACTGAGGATATTCAGGCGATCCCAATGAAGCAGCCCACGATCAGCAGCGGCAGTCCGGCACGGTGCATCTATATGCCGCAGGAATCACCGAGTTGTGCTTAGTTTCCCGTAGCGGTCTGCTAGAATCGCGCTTTCCCGTATTTTTGCCTTGCGCCCGCGTGCGCCGAGAGAGTTTGCATGACCGTCACTATCAAGACGCCCGAGGAAATCGAAAAAATGCGCGTTGCCGGCCGTCTGGCTGGTGAAGTGCTGGAGATGATCGGCGAGTACGTCAAACCTGGCGTCACCACCGATGAACTGGATCGCATCTGCCACGACTACATCGTCAACGTGCAGCAGGCGATTCCGGCACCGCTCAACTATAAAGGCTTCCCCAAGTCGATCTGCACCTCGATCAACCACGTGGTCTGCCACGGCATCCCGAATGAGAAGCCACTGAAGGATGGCGATGTGCTGAACATCGACATCACGGTGATCAAGGACGGCTACCATGGCGACACCAGCAAGATGTTCATGGTCGGCAAGGTCAGCGAATGGGCCGAGAAACTCGCCCGCATCACCCAAGAATGCATGTACAAGGGCATTGAACTGGTTCGCCCAGGCGCCCGCCTCGGTGATATTGGTGAAGTGATCCAGAAACACGCCGAGAAAAACGGCTATTCGGTGGTCCGCGAATACTGTGGCCATGGCATCGGCAAGGTGTTCCATGAGGAGCCGCAAGTCCTGCACTACGGTCGCGCTGGCACCGGTATGGAGCTGAAAGAAGGCATGACCTTTACCATCGAGCCAATGATCAACCAAGGCCGCGCGGAAACTCGCCTGCTGGGTGACGGCTGGACTGCCATCACCAAAGATCGCAAGCTCTCAGCCCAGTGGGAGCACACCATATTGGTGACTGCCACTGGCTACGAGATCTTCACCCTGCGCCACGATGACACCATCGCGCGCGCATCGGCCTGATCGCCCTCGCACTCTCTATAAGGAAAGCCGCTGCATGCCGCAGGTGGACCCCGAGTTGTTCGACCGCGGTCAGTTCCAAGCGGAACTGGCCTTGAAGTCCAGCCCGATCGCTGCATTCAAGAAGGCGATCCGTCGGGTTCACGAAGTTCTCGACGCGCGCTTCAAGAGTGGTCGGGATATTCGCCGCCTGGTGGAAGATCGCGCCTGGTGTGTCGACCAAATTCTGCGAGAGGCCTGGGCGCGCTTTGACTGGAGCGAGGACGCCGACATTGCCCTGCTGGCAGTCGGTGGCTATGGCCGCGGCGAACTGCACCCTTACTCGGACATCGACCTGCTGATCCTGCTCGATAGCGCCGACCACGAAATCTTCCGCGAACCGATCGAGCGCTTCCTCACCCTACTCTGGGATATCGGGCTGGAAGTCGGCCAGAGCGTGCGTTCGATCGACGAATGTGCCGAAGAGGCGCGTGCCGACCTGACGGTGATCACCAACCAGATGGAAAGCCGCACCATCGCCGGCCCAGAGCGTCTGCGCCAGCGCATGCTGGAAGTTACCAGCAGCGATCAGATGTGGCCAAGCAAGCACTTCTTCCTGGCCAAGCGTGAGGAGCAGCGCGCCCGCCACGGCAAATACAACGACACCGAATACAATCTCGAACCCAACGTCAAAGGTTCGCCCGGCGGCCTGCGCGACATCCAGACCATCCTCTGGGTCGCCCGCCGACACTTCGGCACGCTCAACCTGCACGCCATGGTCGGGCAAGGTTTCCTACTGGAAAGCGAATACGCCCTGCTCGCCTCCTCCCAGGAGTTCCTCTGGCAGGTGCGCTATGCCCTGCACATGCTGGCCGGTCGCGCCGAAGATCGCTTGCTGTTCGATCACCAGCGCAGCATCGCCGGCCTGCTCGGCTTCGAAGACAGCAACAGCAAGCTCGCCATCGAACGCTTCATGCAGAAGTACTACCGCGTGGTGATGAGCATCGCCGAACTGAGCGAACTGATCATCCAGCATTTCGAAGAGGTGATCCTGCGCACCGGCGAAACCAGCCAGGCGCAACCGTTGAATAGCCGCTTCCAACTGCGTGACGGCTATATCGAAGTCACTCACCCGAATGTGTTCAAACGCACGCCGTTCGCGCTTCTGGAAATTTTCGTGCTGATGGCCCAGCACCCCGAAATCAAAGGGGTACGCGCCGACACCATCCGCCTGCTGCGTGACCATCGACACTTGATCGACGCCGAGTTTCGCAACGACATCCGCAATACCAGCCTGTTTATCGAGCTGTTCAAGTGCGAGATCGGCATTCACCGCAACCTGCGGCGCATGAACCGTTACGGCATTCTCGGCCGTTATTTGCCCGAGTTCGGCGACATCATCGGGCAGATGCAGCACGACCTGTTCCATATCTATACGGTCGATGCGCACACCCTGAATCTGATCAAGCACCTGCGCAAACTGCAATACACGCCGATTTCGGAGAAGTTTCCGCTGGCCAGCAAGCTCATGGGCAGGCTGCCAAAACCGGAGCTGATCTACCTGGCGGGTCTGTACCACGACATCGGCAAGGGCCGTGGCGGCGACCATTCGGAGCTGGGCGCGGTGGATGCGGAGGCCTTCTGCCTGCGCCATCAACTGCCAGACTGGGATAGCCGGCTGATCGTCTGGCTAGTGCAGCACCACCTGGTCATGTCGACCACCGCCCAGCGCAAGGACCTGTCCGATCCGCAGGTGATCCACGACTTCGCCCAACTGGTCAGCGACCAGACTCGCCTGGATTACCTCTACGTGCTGACCGTGGCCGATATCAACGCCACCAACCCCAGCCTGTGGAACTCCTGGCGCGCCAGCCTGCTGCGGCAGCTGTATACCGAGACCAAGCGCGCCCTGCGGCGCGGCCTGGAACACCCGGTCGACCGCGAAGAGCAGATCCGCCAGACGCAAAGCGCCGCACTGGACATTCTGGTGCGTAGCGGCACCGATCCGGACGATGCCGAACAGCTCTGGTCGCAGCTGGGCGATGACTACTTCCTGCGGCATACCGCTGGCGATGTGGCCTGGCATACCGAGGCGATCTTGCAGCACAGTTCGACCCACGACCCGTTGGTGCTGATCAAGGAAACCACCCAGCGGGAATTCGAGGGCGGCACGCAGATCTTCATTTACGCGCCGGACCAGCACGACTTCTTCGCCGTGACCGTGGCAGCCATGGATCAGCTCAACCTGAACATTCACGATGCCCGGGTGATCACCTCCACCAGCCAGTTCACCCTCGACACCTATATCGTGCTCGACGCTGATGGCGGCTCGATTGGCGACAATCCGGCGCGAATCAAGGAGATTCGCCAAGGTTTGGTCGACGCGTTGAAAAACCCGGATGACTACCCGACGATCATCCAGCGCCGCGTACCGCGCCAGCTCAAGCACTTCGCCTTTGCCCCACAGGTGACCATTTCCAACGATGCGCAACGCCCGGTGACCGTGCTCGAACTGATTTCCCCCGACCGCCCAGGCCTGCTCGCGCGCATCGGCAAGATCTTTCTCGACTTCGACCTGTCGCTGCAAAACGCCAAGATCGCTACGCTCGGCGAACGCGTAGAAGACGTGTTCTTCGTCACCGATGCGCGCAATCAACCCCTGTCGGACCCCGATCTGTGTGCCCGCTTGCAGGCCGCGATCATCGAACAACTGTCTGACGCCGACGGCCAGAAAATCGAAGTGTCGCGTATCAGTATCTAACTCGAATCCCAGGGTGCGATCCGGCTGACTGTCGCCTTGCACCGAATTTGATCCACCGGCGGCGCGCTGCGCTGCGCTTATTGACGCCCGAACCATGAATGACGCACTGACGCAACTGCAGCCGTACCCCTTCGAAAAACTCCGCGTACTGCTGGGCGATGCCCAACTGCCGGCAGGCAAGCCACCGATTGCCCTGTCGATCGGCGAACCTAAGCATCGCTCACCAGCCTTTGTTGCCGAGGCCCTGGCTAACAACCTCGAACAATTGGCGGTCTACCCGACCACCCTGGGCCTCCCGGCGCTGCGTGAAGCCATCGCCCGCTGGTGCACACGCCGCTTTGACCTGCCGGCCGGCTGGCTGGATGCCGCCCGGCATGTACTGCCGGTCAATGGCACCCGTGAAGCGCTGTTCGCCTTCACTCAAACAGTCGTGCAGCGCCGCGACGACGCCCTGGTAGTCAGCCCCAACCCCTTCTATCAAATCTATGAAGGCGCCGCGCTACTCGCCGGTGCGCAGCCGCACTACCTGGCGTGCCTGAGCGAGAACGGCTTCAACCCGGACTTCGACGCCGTGCCCGCCGAGATCTGGCAGCGCTGCCAGATTCTGTTCCTCTGCTCACCGGGCAATCCCACTGGCGCGCTGATCCCGCTGGAAACCCTGAAAAAACTGATCCAGCTAGCCGACCAATACGACTTCGTGATCGCTGCCGACGAGTGTTACAGCGAGCTGTACTTCGACGAGCAAAACCCTCCAGCCGGCCTGCTGAGCGCCTGCGCGGCACTGGGCCGCAGCGATTTTGCCCGTTGCGTGGTCTTTCACAGCCTGTCCAAGCGCTCAAACCTGCCGGGCCTGCGCTCGGGCTTTGTCGCCGGCGACGCCGACATTCTGAAATCTTTTCTGCTGTACCGTACCTACCACGGGTGCGCCATGCCGGTACAAACCCAGCTGGCCAGCGTCGCCGCCTGGAACGACGAGGCCCATGTCCGCGCCAACCGCGACCTGTACCGCGAAAAGTATGCCGCGGTGCTGGATATCCTCGGCCCGGTGCTGGACGTGCAACGCCCGGATGGTGGCTTCTACCTGTGGGCGAAAACGCCCATGGACGATGCCGAGTTCACCCGCGAGCTGTTTGCCCGCGAGCACGTGACCGTGGTACCCGGTTCGTATCTTTCACGCGAAGTCGATGGCTTCAACCCAGGTGCCGGCCGCGTGCGCATGGCTCTTGTAGCGCCGCTGGCGGAATGCGTCGAAGCCGCCAAACGTATCCGCGATTTTGTTAAAGGCCTGTAAACATGAGCATCACGCTTTACGGCATCAAAGCTTGCGACACCATGAAAAAAGCCCGCACCTGGCTCGACGAGCAAGGTGTCGGCTATGACTTCCACGACTACAAAACCCTCGGTATCGACCGCGGCAACCTGACTAAGTGGTGCGCCGAACATGGCTGGGAAAGCGTGCTCAACCGTGCCGGCACGACCTTCCGCAAGCTGAGCGACGCGCAAAAAGCCGATCTCGACCAAAGCCAAGCCATCGAGTTGATGGTTGCCCAGCCATCGATGATCAAACGCCCGGTGCTCGACCTCGGCGACAAAACCCTGCTCGGCTTCAAGCCGGACACCTACGCCGCGGCGCTCCCCTAGAGCCGATGGAAAGCGCCATGGATCTCGCCGCCTGGGCCTTGTTCATCCCTGCCTGCTTTGCGCTGAATATGGCGCCGGGGCCGAACAACCTGCTGTCGCTGAACAATGCCGCGCGCCAAGGCCTGCGCACCGCCTGCACGGCGGGGCTAGGCCGCCTGCTGGCCTTCAGCGGCATGCTGACCCTGGCGGCTTCCGGCCTGGCGCTGGTACTGCAGGCTTCCGCCACGCTGTTCCTGGCGATCAAGCTGCTCGGCGCGGCCTACCTGTTCTGGCTGGCCGTGCAACTCTGGCGCGCCACCCCAACTACGCTGGAAAATGCGCCAGACCGCCCTCGGCTATCGCTCTGGCGCTTGGCGCGCCAGGAATTTTGGGTCGCCGCGGGCAACCCCAAGGCGATCCTGATTTTCACGGCCTTCCTGCCGCAGTTCGTCAATCCGCAGCAGCCGGTTGCCGCGCAGTTCGCCGCACTTGGCGTTGCCTTTTTACTGCTGGAATGGCTGGCCATCGGCCTGTATTCCCTGGCCGGCTTGCACCTCGGCCGCCTGCTCGCCGGCCCACGGGCCCGGCGCTTATTTAACCGTGGCTGCGCCGCCCTCTTGGGTAGCGCTGGTCTGGGGCTGTTGCTCAGCCGCCGACCCGCCTGATTCATCCGACTATTTTGCAAGAGGAAAAAGCATGTCCAACTCTCTGTTTAGCCTGGCTTTCGGCGTCGGCACCCAAAACCGTCAAGGCAACTGGCTCGAAGTCTTCTATGCCCAGCCGCTGCTCAACCCGTCCGCCGAACTGGTAGCCAAAGTCGCCGCAAAACTGAACTACACCGGCGGTAATCAGGCGATCAGCTTCAACACCAGCCAAGCGACCGAACTGGCCGATCTGCTGAAGGGTGTCGATTCGGTCCAGGCCGCACTGCTGACCCGTCTGGCTGAAAGCCACCGGCCACTGGTCACCACCCTGATCGCCGAGGACGCCGCGCTAACCTCCACGCCCGAGGCCTACCTCAAGCTGCACCTGCTCTCGCATCGCCTGGTCAAGCCGCATGGCCTGAACCTCACCGGGATCTTCCCGTTGCTGCCGAACGTGGCCTGGACCAGCCAAGGCGCCGTGGATCTGACCGAACTGGCCGAGCGCCAATTGGAAGCCCGCCTGAAAGGCGAACTGCTGGAAGTCTTCTCGGTCGACAAGTTCCCGAAAATGACCGATTACGTAGTGCCGTCTGGCGTTCGCCTGGCTGACAGCGCCCGCATTCGCCTGGGCGCCTACGTCGGTGAAGGCACCACGGTGATGCACGAAGGCTTTATCAACTTCAACGCCGGTACCGCCGGCCCAGGCATGATCGAAGGTCGCGTCTCTGCTGGCGTATTCGTCGGCAAGGGCTCAGATCTGGGTGGCGGCTGCTCGACCATGGGCACCCTGTCCGGCGGCGGCAATATCGTCATCGCGGTCGGCGAAGGCTGCCTGATCGGCGCCAATGCCGGCATCGGCATCCCCCTGGGTGACCGCAATACCGTCGAGTCGGGCCTGTACATCACCGCCGGCACCAAGGTGGCGCTGCTGGATGATAAAAACCAACTGGTGAAGGTCCTCAAGGCCCGCGAACTGGCCGGTCAGCCCGACCTGCTGTTCCGCCGCAACTCGCAAACCGGCGCCGTGGAGTGCAAGACGCACAAATCCGCCATCGAGCTGAACGCGGCGCTGCACGCACACAACTGATGCGCTCGCGCCCTCTCCCTGCGGGTAGCATTAGCTGGCCGCAGGGAGAGGGAAATTCCTACTCGCTAAGAGCCTGTTCAAGATCGTCCGAGCGCAGCAGATACTGAACAGTCTCTAAGACGGATTTGATCCTTCGATGTCACTGAACTCCCCCTGGCGAGCCGATTTCCCGGCGCTTGCCGCCCTTGAAGCCGAAGGCCAGACCTACCTGGACAGCGCAGCCACGGCGCAAAAGCCGCAGGCGCTGCTCGACGCCTTGCTCGGCTACTACGCCAAGGGTGCCGCCAATGTTCACCGGGCCCAGCATCTGCCCGGCGAGCGCGCGACCCGCGCCTTCGAGGACACCCGAGCGAAAGTCGCTCACTGGCTGAATGCTGCCAGCGCGAACGACATCGTCTTCACCCGCGGCGCCACAGAAGCCTTGAATCTGCTGGCCTATGGGCTGGAGGAGTTATTCCAACCCGAGGATGAAATAGTCATCAGCGCCCTGGAACACCACGCCAACCTGTTGCCCTGGCAACAACTGGCGCACCGTCGCGGCCTCAAGCTGCGGGTCTTACCACTGGACTCCAGCGGGCTGATCGACGTGCAAGCCGCTCGGCAACTGATAGGCCCGCGCACCCGCTTGCTCGCCGTCAGCCAATTGTCGAACGTGCTTGGCGGCTGGCAACCCTTGAGCCAACTGCTGGCCCTGGCCAGCGCTCAGGGCGCGCTGACGGTCGTGGACGGCGCCCAAGGCGTGGTGCATGGCCGGCATGACATGCAGGCCATAGGCTGCGACTTTTACGTGTTCTCCAGCCACAAGCTCTACGGCCCGGATGGGGTTGGCGTGCTCTATGGTCGTGCTGCGGCCTGGCAGCAGCTCAAAGCCTGGCAATTCGGTGGTGAGATGGTCCTGCAGGCCGACTATCACTCGACCAAATTCCGCCCAGCCCCGCTCGGCTTCGAAGCCGGGACTCCGGCGATTGCCGGCGTGATCGGCCTCGGCGCCACGCTCAACTACCTGGACGGCCTGGATGCAACGGCCATCGCCCGCCATGAAGCTGCGCTGCACGCCGAACTGTTGGCAGGCCTGACTGCCCGTCACGGTGTTCGCCTGCTCGGCGAGCCGCAGCTGGCCTTGGCCAGCTTCGTGGTCGAGGGCGTCCACAGCGCCGACTTGGCCCATTTGCTCACCGAACAGGGGATAGCCGTGCGCGCCGGTCACCACTGCGCCATGCCCCTGCTAAAAAGCCTCGGTCTGCCGGGGGCCATTCGCGTGTCGCTCGGCCTGTATAACGATGGCAGCGATCTGCAGCGCTTCTTCAGTGCGCTGGATCAAGCCCTGGAGTTGTTGCGATGAGCTTGCCAGAGGCGGCACAGGCCGCACTGCAAGCCTTTACCCAGCCCGGCAGTTGGGAGCAACGGGCGCGCCTGTTGATGCAATGGGGTGAGCGACTGCCGCCACTCGACGACAACCAGCGCAGCGACGAATGCCGCGTGCACGGCTGTGAAAGCCAGGTCTGGCTGATCGGCACCGCCCAGGATGGCCACTGGCAATTTCGCGCAACCAGCGACGCCCGGCTGATCCGTGGCCTGCTGGCGCTGCTGCTGGTACGGGTCAACGGTTTGCCGGCGGCGGAACTGGCGACGGTCGATCTGCTGGGCTGGTTCACCCAGCTAGGCTTGGCCCGCCACCTGTCGCCGTCGCGCAGCAATGGTTTGAATGCGGTGCTGCAACGGATGCGCGAGCTGGCTAGCTCAGCCTAGGGCTGAGCGTTTTGCCGCTCCGCCGGCCGCCGCGCACCGGCCACCAGCTTATCCACCGCCTTGGTCGCGGCGACCATGCCGAAGGTCGCGGTCACCATCATCACCGCGCCGAAACCGCCAGCGCAGTCGAGCTTGACCCCTTCGCCGACGAAACTCTTCTGCAAGCAAATGCCGCCATCCGGCTTCGGGTAACGCAATTGCTCGCTGGAAAACACGCAAGGCACGCTGTAATGGCGGCCCGGCGTACGCGAAAAGCCATAATCGCGGCGCAGGGTCGAGCGCACCGAGGAGGCCAGCGGATCGTTGAAGGTCTTGTTGAGGTCACCGACCTGGATCAGTGTCGGGTCGATCTGCCCGCCAGCACCGCCCGTGGTGATGATCTGGATCTTGCGGCGTTTGCACCAGGAGATCAGCGCAGCCTTGGCGGCAACGCTGTCGATGCAGTCGATCACGCAATCCATATTCGGCGTGATGTACTCGGCCATGGTCTCGCGGGTGACGAAATCGCTGACGGCATGCACCACACAGGCTGGGTTGATGGCGCGAATGCGCTCGGCCATCACCTCGACCTTGGGCTGACCGATGGCCCCTTGCAGTGCTTGGATCTGCCGATTGGTGTTGGTCACGCAGACATCATCCAGATCGAACAGCGAAATCTCACCGACGCCACTGCGGGCCAAGGCTTCCGCGGCCCAGGAACCCACGCCGCCGATCCCCACCACCGCCACGTGGGCAGCGCTCAGCCGCGCCAGGCCTGTCTGCCCATAAAGTCGGGCGATACCGCCAAATCGTTGCTCGTCTGTATTCATCACTACCTCAGCATTGCCTCGCCCGTCATCTGCCGCGCAGGCCGGCGCGCATTATAGGAAGGTGCGCCGGCCAGCCCAAGCCTAACCCGGCTGAATGGTCGACCATAGATTCGCCAGCAGTCGGCGGCGGCTATAGTCTGCTGCATAACGATAAAAGGAGTTGGCCATGCGTAACTTCAGTTTCTTCAACCCGACCAAAATCCACTTCGGCGAGGGCCAGATCGCCAAGCTTAGCCGGGAAATCCCCGCTGGCAGCCGGGTACTGGTCACCCACGGCGGCGGCAGCATTTTCCAGAACGGCGTCTGGGCACAGGTAGAAGCAGCACTGGCCGGGCATAGCATCAGCCGCTTCGGCGGCATCGAAGCCAACCCGCAGTTCGATACCCTGGTGCGGGCGGCAGAACAAGGCAAGGCCGAAAAATGCGACTTCATCCTTGCGGTCGGCGGCGGCTCGGTGATCGACGGCAGCAAATTCATCGCCGCGGCACTGTGCTATGACGGTGACCCCCTCGACCTGCTCACCGGCACCCGCGTGCAGGCCGCGCTGCCCTTGGGTTGCGTGCTGACCCTGGCGGCGACCGGCTCGGAGAGCAACCCGCATGGCGTAGTCACCCACGTAGCGCGCCAGGAAAAACTGCCATTCTCCAGCGCCCTGCTCTACCCCCACTTCGCCATACTCGACCCACGCACCACCTTCAGCCTGCCGCCCAGGCAGATTGGCAATGGCGTGGTGGATGCCTTCGTACATACCACCGAGCAATACCTGACTTATCCCGCCGATGCGCCGCTGCAGGACCGCTATGCCGAAGGGCTGCTGCTGACGCTGATCGAGGAAGGCCCGAAAGCGCTGGCCAACCCCGAAGACTACAACGTCCGCGCCAACCTGATGTGGTGCGCCACGCAGGCCTTGAATGGCCTGCT
>JBOICE010000127.1:0-9382 GCA_050739815.1 Pseudomonas sp.
AAACCGGCGGTTATCACGGGCTGTCACGCCTCGGTCGCTGGCTTTGCCAGGCAGCAGCTCCTTGATTCGCTCCCATTGATCATCACGAAGCCAATAGCGGTGCATCAACTACCCCAAATGCTGCAAAGGTAACGGATACCGCTGCCCGCTCCAAATGAGAACACTCCCCTAATGCCGCACCGCAAAGCCCAAGGACAAGCCTTACAAGCTCACCGATGGGAAGGGCTTGTATCTTGAGGTCAAACCCAACGGTACCAAAGCATGGCGCTACCGCTTCGCGATACGCACCTGGGATACCGCGAAAGAAAGCACCTTTGCCGTTGGCGACTATGCAATTCCGCCCCGCGGCGAAACTGATGAAAAAGCCTTGGCCAGACGTAAGGGTCGACGCTTCACCCTTTCTGAAGCTCGCGACGAACGCGTCAAAGCCAGAGACTTGGTGAGACAAGGCATCAACCCTGCCCGACATCGACAACTCGCTCGCATCAAACAGCAGCAGGACAACGCCACGACCTTTGAAGTCGTCGCACGAGAATGGCTGGCGTTGAAAGACTGGGAAGAAATCACCAAGGCCAAACGCTTGGAAATGCTTGAGCGCGTGGTCTTCCCCAAGATCGGTCCATGGCCGATAAAGAGCATTACTCCCGCACACATCCTCGATGTGCTCACCACCTCAGCAAAAAAGAATGGCCTGACAGTCGCCGCAGCAGCCAAGCGCAGCATGTCTGGGATCTTTGAACTCGCGGTCTCGACGCTACGAGCGGATACAGACCCGGTCTATCCAGTTCGCAGAGCACTGCCAGCGAACAAAACCCAGCATAAGCGCCCGCTTGACAGTGGATGAAATTGGTCAGCTCTTGCGCGATGTCGAAGGCCATTGCGGACGCCATGAAACCGCAATCGCGTTTCGCATGATGTGGCTCACGCTCTGCCGACCGAATGAAGCGGTCGAGGCT
Organism: Pseudomonas sp.; assembly: GCA_050739815.1. Classification (GTDB taxonomy): domain Bacteria; phylum Pseudomonadota; class Gammaproteobacteria; order Pseudomonadales; family Pseudomonadaceae; genus Aquipseudomonas. The sequence continues at coordinate 957 of JBOICE010000127.1, forward strand.
CGCTGGGAAGAATTCGACCTTGATGCCTCACGTTGACGGATTCCCGCTGAGAGGATGAAAAAACGCAAGGAACACAATGTCCCCCTTCCCACTCAAGCAGTGGCCATGCTGCGCGGTCTGCATACCGTTACCGGCAAGTATGAACACCTGTTCCCTCACCGTGATGAGCGATCAAAACCGATGGTCGCAGCATCCTTTCGCCAAATGCTCAAATCTTTGGGATGGAGCTTCAAGTACAGCCCCCATGCCACCAGAACCACCGGCAGCACCCGACTTAACGAGATGGGTTACCCGGGCGACTGGATTGAACGTCAGCTTGCCCATGCCGAACCCAACGCCGTACGGCGCACTTACAATCAAGCCGAGTACCTGGCGGACCGCACGATCATGATGCAGCAGTGGAAGGCGGCTGCCTACGTATTGCGTATCGCCGGCCTGCTGGCAGTGATCGAAAATTCCGGAAAAGTCAGAGAGCCCCATATTCGTCGCGCCGCCAACTTGATGGATTTTTACCTCACCGAGGTGCAGCGGCTTACGGAGCGAGAACCTTGCGGCGTGATTCTCGAAGACGCGGACCGGCTTCTGCGCTGGCTCAGGCAGAAAGACTGGTCATGTTTTACTTTGCGCGAGCTCACCCGGGGTGGACCCGCTTTGCGCGCAAGAGCAGTAGCCGCACCTGCAAGATCCTCGGCGCGTTGATCGTAACCGGCTGGCTAAGGACGCCCGACGCCGGCAAAACCTATGAGGTGCATCATGTTCCGCCTGCGTGATGCCATCCAGCGCTACCGCGAGCAGCATTGCGCCGAGGTCAATCAGCGGCTTGTCGCCGCGTCTGTCACCACCCTGCCGCCATGCCCTTACACAAGCAAGACGCAGCGTGTCGCCGATGTCGCCAAACCTGCGCTATCGACCCACGCCATCGGCGCGCTATTGAAGCAGCTTCGTGACGAAGGGACGACGTTTCAGTGCATCGGCGATGCACTCAGTGTTCGACCCACGCGCTGGCAGCAGCTGGATATTTTGAGTGCCCACTGGCAGTCCCTGTTGGCTCATCTGAAAACCGAAACTGAGGAAGTTGACCGTGGCCCTGGCCCTGGTCGGTCGGCGTGATGGCCGGAACTTTGGCTATGGCCGACAGCTGAGCTATGCCGGGCCGCAAGCTCTGAAGGAGCTGTTCGCCGGCGGCCACTTCGCCACAGTCAAAGCCCACAGTGATCGCTGGCAAGCGTTTGTGCGCTGGTGTCGATCAGAAGATGGGCCAGGTATCAACGATGCACGCCTGATCGACCGAGCGATCCTGCAAGATTATGCCATGTACCTGCGCCAACAGATCGAGACCGGAGACCTCAGCATCGCCACCGCGCAGAACCGCTTGAGCAGTGTGAACCGAACGTTGGCAGCGCTTCGCCTTGATCAGTATGTGCGGCTCGCCAGTCCGAGCCAGGCATTGGGATTTCAGCGCTCAATCGTCCGCATCAGTGCGCCGGATGGCCAGGATCGGCAGCAAGTAAATCGAATAGTCGAAGCCCTGCGAACACAGCAGCAGGATCTTGTGCAGTTGGCCCGTGAGTCCGGTATGCGACTACGAGAAGCCATCCTCGCCGACCTTCCACGGTTGCAGCGAGAGGCCGACCGATTGGGCCGCATCAACATTCAAGACGGGACCAAGGGTGGCCGCTCGGGCGCGTCGGCACCACGCTGGATAGAGGTAACCGATGGCCTCCGGGCTGCACTAACTCATGCCCAGGAGGTATCCCCCAGCTGCAGTCGTAACCTGTTGCAGCGCGATGAGACCTATGCGCAGTTCCTGCAGCAGAGCGTCCGCCCAGCCCGCGAGACGCTTCATCAATATGGGTTGAAGGGTTTCCACGAACTGCGCGCATCCTTTGCCTGCGAACGCTATGAGCAACTCACTGGCTATCCCGCGCCAGTCCATGGCAGCAGTGACCTCCGTGAATACTCGCACCTGGACCGAGCCGCTCGCCAGCAGATCAGTCTAGAGTTTGGGCATCACCGCGTCGACGTGGTATCGGCTTACATTGGGGGCAGAGGATGAACAAACCGTTCGATATGGAACTGCTCCTCAGCGGTGTGTTGTCCGGCTCCCAAGCTACCTGGGAGCGTCATATACGTCAGGCCAGGATCATGCAGGCGGCGATTCAGCAGCGATGGCAACGCGACAACCCGTGGACATGGAAACACAAGCACATACGTTGGTTTTTTGATCAAAGCCTGAAAGACAAGTCTGACGCCACTCGGCACTACTACTGGCTCACAGCCCAACTGGTACTATTAAGGCTAGCGCGTCATTGATCCATTGTGATGAAGACGACTGATGGCAGTAGACTGATTGTGACGGCCTAAAATGGGTTCGTCTGTGAAAAATAAAGCCAGTCACAAAACTGTCGACCGCGCACGGAGGCATCTCTCGTGCAATTATCTCGCCCTCCCACCCGGAAAGGGCGAGCGAGCCAGGGCGTATCCCCGTCCAGAGGGCATGAACAAGCGCAGTTGGAGGCGCGCCGTATGCCAGCACGGAAGTGTACCCCTTCTGCAACAGCTAAGGTGTCCAGTCCACCCCGTGTTCTTCGAGATAGGCATCCACGGCCGCCCCGACTGTTGGCTGGAAAACGTCGCTGCCAATGTGGTCCAGCACTTCCAGGCGCTGGAGCTTGTCCTTGACCGGGTCTTTCATTTCCGCGAAGCGCAGTTCGATGCTTGCCGCACGCAGGGTCTGTTCCAGCTCGATGAGCATGTCCGCCGAGGTGACGTCCACGCTGGTGACCGGCTCCGCCGCAACCACTATCCGATGCACCTCGGTCGGCGACATCGCGATGGCTTGCAGCACGCAATTCTGGAACAGCTCGGCATTGGCGAAGAACAGCGGCGCATCCCAGCGGAACAGCACCAGCCCGGGTACGAGACGGGCGGTGGGATAGCGGGAGATGTCGTGAAATCCGCGGATGCCGTCGACGCGGCCGAGCACCGTATAATGTGGGCGCCAGCCGTCCCAGAGAAACTCGATCACGGCGATGACCACCGCCAGGCCGATGCCCGGGACTGCACCGAGCACGGCGACACCGACGAAGCAGGTAATGGAAAGCCAGCATTCCCAGCGCTGGATGCGGTAGATGCGCCTCAGGTCCTTGAACTCGAACAGGCCAATCGCGGCGGCGATCACCACGGCGGCGAGGGCGCTGTTGGGCAGGTGCTGCAGCAGATTGGGGGCGAAAAGCAGCAACAGCGACACCCCCACGGCGCCGAACACGCCGGTGAGTTGGGTCCGGGAACCGGCCGCCTCGGCAACCGGCGTGCGAGAGGAGCTGCTACTGATGGGGAAGCCCTGGAACAGCCCCGCCGCCAGGTTGGCTACCCCCAGACCGACCATTTCCTGGTTGGGATCGACATGGGTACGGGTCTTGGCCGCGTAGGTGCGTGACAGCACGCTGGTGTCGGCGAAGGACACCAAGGCTACGGCGAAACCACCGATCAGCACCGTGACCAGGTCCCCCGCCTGCAACCAGGGCACTGCGAAACCTGGTAGCCCTTGCGGCAAAGAGCCCAGCACCTTGACGCCGTGACTGGTGTCGAGGCCGAGAACGCCCGTCACCAGGGTCGCCGCGACTACCGCGATGAGCATGCTTGGCAGGCGCTCGAAGCGCTTGAGCAGGAGGATCAACGCCAGGGTCCCAGCGCCTACGGCGAACGCGACCCAGTTGGCCTGGCCGTCCAGCACGGCCTGGCCCAGGTGGAGGATGTCCCGCAGCGGCCCGCTGCTGTCGACGGAGATGCCGAACAGCTTGGGGGTCTGGCTGACCAGCACGGTGAAGGCGATGCCGTTCATGTAGCCGTAGCGAATGGGCTTGGACAACAGCTCGGTGACGAAGCCCAGCCGCAGGAGGCCGGCGCCAATACAGACCAACCCCGAAACCAGGGCCATGGCGCTGGCCAGGGTGATGGCGCGCATGGGATCGCCGCCGGACAACGGCAGCACCACGGCGAGGATGATCGCCGCCAGCGCCGAGTCCGGGCCGAGCACGAGGATGCGGCTTGGCCCGAACAGGGCATAGGCCAGCAGCGGCACGATGGTGGCGTACAGCCCATAGATGCCCGGCACGCCCGAGGCCTCGGCATAGGCGATACCCACCGGCACCAGCATGGTGGTCAGTACCAGGCCGGCGAGCAGGTCCTTCGGCAGCTCGCCAGCCTGGTACCCGCGCAGTACCAGCAGCCCGGGCAGCCAGCGCCGCCAGCCAGTCGGGGCCGCGGCAATGGAACGCGGCAGGCGCACCGGGCCAGCGGGCGGGTTTGTCGGGTTTTCGTTCATGCGGTGCTCCTTCTACCCCGGCGGGCTGGTTCAGAAAACCGAAACATCCGGTGTAAAGAAGTAGGCCGGCCGAGAATCAGGTAGACCGCCATCAGCTGCATGCCCTTGAGCCAGTCCGATCGACCATCACCGACTACCTGGCCGCTGATCAGGACTGCCAGCAGCACACTGAGGACCAGTCCGCCAGAGAAGGCCAGGTCCATGGGCGCCGAGCTGATGAGATAGCTGGCCAGTACCAGCACGGGGGCTACGAACAGGGCTACTTGCACGCTGGAGCCGATGGCGATCGCCAGCGAGAGATCCATCCGGTTCTTCATGGCGGCTGAGATAGCGGATGAATGCTCGGCCGCGTTACCCAGGATCGCGACGATGAACACACCGACGAAGAGGTTGCTGAGGCCGAGCTGGCGAGCGCTGGGCTCGATGGCGGCCACCAGAATTTCGCTGATCCCGGCGATCATCATGGTCGCCATGGCCAGTACCAGCAACGCCTTGCCTGTTGGCCAGAGGGCGGCGCCGTGCGCATCGCGCGGGGCGCTGGAGTCGCCGGAGAACAGGTTCTTGTGGGTCACCAGCGAGTACAGCAGGAACAACCCGTAAACCAGCAGCAGGACCAGGGAGATATAGAGGCTCAGTGCCTGAAGCCCATGAGGGGCTCGGGCTGAAACGACAGCGTTGTAGGCGGCCGGCAGGACCAGGGCGATGGCGGCCAGGGTCAGCAGGGTGGCCTGGGATCGGGCAGCCAAGGCGTTGTACTGCTGTTCCTGGTGGCGGAGCCCGCCGGCGAGCATGGCTGCGCCCAGGACCAGCAGGATGTTGCCAACGATGGAGCCGACTATGGAAGCCTTCACCACATCGTGCAGGCCGGCCCGCATGGCGCTGAGGGCGATGATCAGCTCGGTGGCATTGCCGAAGGTGGCATTGAGCAATCCGCCCACCCCCTCTCCTGAGCGCTCCGCCAGGTGCTCGGTGGCATGGCCGAGCCAGCCTGCCAGCGGCACTATAGCCAGGGCTGCAGCGAGGAAAACCAGCAGATGTTGTCCTGCTGCAAAGAGTTCCATGAGGATGGCGATGGGAACGAAGACCAGCATCCAGTTGAGCATCGGGGCCTTCCTCGCGCAGAGGCAGATGGCATCCATGGGATGGGAATTGCTTAAGGATGGTCTGCTATTGGAGCGACGTCGAAAAACTTGCTGAAGTTCATCAGGTGTTAGTCATGCCTGGCCGGCGGGGTCATGGATGGTAGATCCGGAAGCTCACCCCCGGCCAAGCTCTGCGCCATCTGGAGAATGGCTACACTGAATTCATTCAGCTATTTACTTCCGCCATTTCGGGAGAGCCGGATGGACCTATCGATCGAGTTGGCCTCCAGGCAGGAAAAGCCCGTATGGCTGGTACACGCTTGCGACATGACCTTCAGCTTTTCGGACGAGACATCTGCCAAGTCCTTCGCGGCCAAGCTGGAAGAGCGTATGCGGGCTCCCCATGTTCTTCGCCAGGAAACCCTGAAGCATTGGGCTGCCAAGCACTTCCGCATGCTGCGAGGCTCGTAGCAAGTCGATCGTTTGTGCAGTGCCCGGCTGCGGGGCATGAGTTGCATCGAAGCAACTCCCAGCAGCGATAAAAGCAGTCTGTTCCGGTGGCGTGTACCACTAGAAGGGTCATGCTGTGCATCTGAAACGAACACCAGCCCACCAGCCAGGTTCATGGCAACGCAATAAGTCATGCTTCACCTGTGTAACGAACGAATACGCCCGCTGCGGCCACAAAAGCTGCACCGGGCGCTATGGGGGGTTCCGTGCTACTGCTGTTGTACCCGTAACAGCGGGGAAACTTCCACATGCGCGTACATCTGTTCAATGCCGCCGCCGCGACGCATGCCGCGTACCGGGCAAGCATCCAGATAATCCAGGCCGACCGCCAGCTTCAAATGTCGCTCGGGTTTGGCCAGGCAGTTGGTCACATCGAAGCTGTACCAGGCGTCGTCCAGCCAGGCTTCGGCCCAGGCGTGGCTGGCCAGGTGGTCGCTGCTGTCGGTGTACAGGTAGCCCGACACATAACGCGCCGGAATGCCGAGGCTGCGTGTGGAGGCAAGAAATGCGTGGGCGTGATCCTGACACACCCCCTGACGCCCGGCGAAGGCCTCGGCCGCACTGGTCTCGACCGCCATAGTGCCCGGTAGATATTCGCGGGAATAACGGTGTGGGGGCGTATGGCGCGAAGTTCATCGGGCAGCGAAGGCTTCAGGTTTTCCCCAAGGCTTACAGGCGATGCTCTAGCCCCCTGTCAGAAGGCCGAGTGGAGGCGCTGCGCAGGGAGACGCGGCAAATCCGACTCAAGCAAACGCCAGCTTCAGCCAATGCCGATAAAACCCTTCAGCCACTTGGTTAAGTGCCGCCACCTTAGTTGTCAGGTCATCGAGCATTTGCCGCCGGGGTTGCTGGCTCGGTTGCGTTTCGTCGAGCAGATGGGCCCAGTCGGTCAGCCACAGGCGCACCAACTCTTCGGTCATTTCCGGGTGGCCTTGCAGCGCCAGCACTTTATCGCCCCAGGCAAATGCTTGATTGGGGCACCAAGGGCTGGACAACAGGCGCTGCGCACCATCGGGCAGGTCGAAGGTATCGCCATGCCACTGATAAACCGGGAACTCCTCCGGCAGGTGCGCCAGCCAGGGGCTGCCTGCCGCTTGGCTCGACTGGCAAAGCGGCTGCCAACCGATCTCGCTGTAGGGCATACGGTGAACCGATGCTCCCAACGCCTTGGCCAACAATTGGCCACCCAGGCAGTGACCGATCAGTGGAATATCGCGCTGAATGAAATGCCGCAATGCGGCAATTTCTGCCCCAATCCAGGGCAATGGATCATTGACGCTCATCGGCCCACCCATGACGGCTACCGCCTTGGGTCGGTCGAGGTCAAAGCCCTGCAACTCGCCTAAATCGGCGCGCACCACGCAGAAGTCGAGCTGCTGCGCGTCCAGCACACTCGCCAGATGACCAGCAGGACAATAATCAACATGGGTGAGAATCAGGATATCGGTCATGACTGAACTACCTCTTTTTCTCAGTCTGACGCAAACACCGTGCCGTGGTCGAGTAAAGGAAATGTCTGATTTTCTGGGGTATTCTGCGACACCGACCAACCTCTCAATCGGCCGGTGCGCTCTGGCCAGGACTACATCCTAAACTCGCAGCCCCTTGATCTCCTGGGTTACACCCCAGCCATCGAGAACACCTCCGAGCGGGGCAACCACTGACTCCAAGTCTTGCTCGAAGTCGCCAATGCCGTCGTAGGTGGCATACATCACTTTACTGATCAGTAGATGCCAGGCCCCGTCATCCCGCGCGGTTACCTGAGCGTTCAACGACTCACTACGAAAATTCTTAGCCGCCAGCCGGGCCCGCTCCTCGTCCGGGAAAATGGCGTAGAACTCGATTGGATGAATACGGGCAAAGTCAAAACCGCCCTCTTTCATGCGGCGCAGAACAGTGCTGCTGACATCATTGTGGAAGGCTGTACTCATGAAGCGACCCCCTCTCAAGCGATGGATGGATAGACCGCTTTCCCATTGCTGCTGCCAACCGAACGGCGCTGGCGTCGCGACATGCTAGTCAGCCATGTCGCCCGAGGATCAAGCATGCAGCTGCTTGATGTGGCATAAGCCAAGCCTGCGAGTGAGGCCTGGTCGACGGCGAACCACTTAGAGCCAATAGTCCAGAGCCGTCTCTTGCAGGGTAGTGCTTGCGGGCCAAGTCTGCTGGTCCAGGAGACAACTTGTGACAAGAGCTGCGACCGGCGGCACCCAAGCGCTGCGCAAAGCATTCGCCCAGCCCCCGGATAACCCAGGCTGGCGCCTTACTCGCGACTCAACCAAACCATGATCCAACGGTTGATCCACTGCGGCGTGACTTGCCCCGCCCAGTACATCAGTTTGAACTGCACGCTGACCGGGCGATGCACCGCAGCGTCCTGCGCCTGTTGCCATGCGGCCGCGGCGATGTCTTCCGCGGTTAGCTTGACGCCCAGGCGACGCATCACCGGTGCCTCGAAGCGCTGGCTGGAAACCATCGGGGTACGCACGAATGGCGGCATCAGATCG
>JBOICE010000128.1:0-5444 GCA_050739815.1 Pseudomonas sp.
TCGGTGGCATCGCCGAGCGGCGCCTGGATCGCCTGATCAATCCGCTGGTCAGTGGCTTGCCGGCGTTCCTGGTCAGCCAGCCGGGCGTCAACTCGGGGATGATGATAGTGCAGTACGTGGCGGCTTCGCTCTGCGGTGAAAACCGTCAGTTGGCCCAGCCGGCGGTGGTCGACAACTTCGTCACCTCCGGGTTGCAGGAAGACCACCTGAGCCTGGGTACCAGCGCCGCCTTGAAGCTGCACCGGGTGCTGGCTAACTGCACGCAGATTCTCGCCATCGAGTACCTGCTGGCCGCTCAGGCCTTCGAGTTTCTCAAGGGCCAACGCTTTGGCGTCGGTACCGATTGCGCCTGGAGCTTGCTGCGCCAGCGCGTGCCTGCCTATGACCAGGACCGTTGGCTGGCGCCGGATATCGCCAGCAGCGCCGCGCTGTTACGCGACGATGCCGCACTGGCAGCGCTGAGCCTGAGCATTGGAGGTCTGCAATGAAAAAACTCTGGCAGCGCTGCCACGCCGCGACCATGGTCGGCGGGCGTTACTCGAGCATCGAGGATGCGGCGCTGGTGACGCGTGGTGAGCGCATCGAATGGATCGGCCCGCGCGCCGAACTGCCGGCCGGCGACTATGCCGAGACCATCGACCTCGGCGGCGCCTGGCTGACCCCGGGGCTGATCGACTGCCACACCCACACGGTATTCGGCGGCAACCGCAGCGGCGAGTTCGAGCAGCGCCTCGAGGGCGTCAGCTACGCCGAGATCGCCGCGGCCGGTGGCGGTATCGCCAGCACCGTGCGCGCCACTCGCACGGCCAGTGAAGACGAGCTGCTGGCCAGTGCGGGCAAGCGTCTGCGCAGCCTGCTGCGCGATGGCGTGACCACAGTCGAGATCAAGTCGGGTTACGGCCTCGACCTGGCCAGCGAACGCAAGATGTTGCGGGTGATCCGCCGTCTCGGCGAGACCTTGCCGCTCACCGTGCGCAGCACCTGCCTGGCGGCCCATGCCTTGCCACCGGAATACGCCGAGCGTGGCGACGACTACATCGCGCATATCTGCGCCGAGATGCTTCCGGCCCTGGCGGCGGAAGGCTTGGTCGATGCGGTCGATGCCTTCTGCGAATACCTGGCGTTTTCGCCGGCGCAGGTCGAGCGGGTGTTCATCGCCGCCCGTGCGCTGGGTTTGCCGGTCAAACTGCATGCCGAGCAACTGTCGTCCCTCGGTGGTTCCAGCCTGGCGGCGCGCTACCAGGCGCTGTCGGCCGATCATCTGGAATTCATGACCGAGGCCGACGCCCAAGCCATGGCCGCGGCTGGCAGCGTGGCGGTACTGCTGCCCGGCGCCTTCTACTTTCTGCGCGAGACCCAGCTACCGCCGATGGACGCGTTGCGCAAACACGGCGTGACGCTGGCGATTGCCAGCGACCTCAACCCAGGCACCTCGCCGGCGTTGTCGTTGCGGCTGATGTTGAACATGGCCTGCACCTTGTTCCGCATGACCCCGGAAGAGGCGTTGGCCGGTGTCACCCTGCACGCAGCCAAGGCCTTGGGCCTGGCTGGCAGTCACGGCAGCCTGGAGGCGGGCAAGGTTGCCGACTTCGTCGCCTGGGATATCGCCCGGCCGGCGGAGCTGTCCTACTGGCTCGGCGGCGAGCTGTCCAAACGCGTGGTCCGCCATGGCGAGGAGCTGATCAATGTCTGATGTGCCGATGTTTGAGATTACCGATGCGTTTGAATTCCAGCGTGGGCGCGTGCCATTGCTGATCAGCATGCCGCACGCCGGCGTGCGTTTGACCCCGGCCGTCGAGGCCGGCTTGGTGCCGCGGGCCCGTAGCCTGCCGGACACCGATTGGAACATTCCCAGGCTGTACGACTTTGCCGCCGAATTGGGCGCCAGCACCCTGGCGGCCGGGTATTCGCGCTATGTGGTCGACCTTAATCGCCCGGCCGATGACCAACCCTTGTATGCCGGGGCGACCACCGGGCTGTATCCATCGACGCTATTCGATGGTGCACCGTTGTTCCACGAGGGCGGCGTGCCGTCCAGCGAAGAGCGCGCCCGTTACCTGGCCCAAGTCTGGACGCCTTATCACCGCACCCTGGCCGCCGAGCTGGCGCGGCTGCGTGACGAGTTTGGCTACGCCTTGCTGTTCGATGCGCACTCGATCTGCTCGCGGGTGCCGCATCTGTTCGATGGCAGCCTGCCGGACTTCAACCTCGGCACCCATTCCGGCGCCAGCTGCGACCCGGAACTGGCACAACGGCTCAAGCACGTCTGCGCCGCCGCCCCGCAATACAGCCACGTACTCAACGGGCGCTTCAAGGGCGGGCATATCACCCGCCATTACGGCAAACCGGAAAACCATATCCACGCTGTCCAGCTGGAGCTGGCGCAGTGTATCTACATGGACGAGGCCGAGCCTTTCACCTACCGCGAAGACCTCGCCGCCGGCGCCCGTGTGGTATTGCGCAAACTGCTGGAAACCTACTTGGCATGGGGACTGGAAGCCCACTAGACGAGGACCTCACCATGAAGGCCAAGCTGCAATTCACTCCTGGCCAACTGAGCTTGGAGCAACTGCGCCAGGTGTACCGCGAGCCGCTATCGGTGACCCTGGATCCTGCCTGCTATGCCGACGTCAAGGCGTCCATCGCGACCGTGGCCGATATCATCGCCAGCGAGCGCACCGTCTACGGCATCAACACCGGCTTCGGCCTGCTCGCCCGCACCTCTATCCCTGCCGAATCGCTGAGCGCCCTGCAGCGCAACCTGGTGCTGTCGCACAGCTGCGGTACCGGCCCACTGCTGGATGACGCCAGCGTGCGGTTGATCATGCTGCTCAAGGTCGGCTCCATGGCCCGAGGCTTCTCGGGCATCAGCGTGGAGGTGTTGGCAGCGCTGCTGAAACTGCTCGAACTGGAAATTTACCCGTGCATCCCTTCGCAGGGTTCGGTCGGGGCTTCCGGTGATCTGGCGCCCCTGGCGCACCTGGCGGCGACCCTGCTCGGCGAGGGCCAGATGCGTCACCAGGGCGAGCTGCTCAGCGCCCGCGAGGGTCTCAAGCTGGCCGGGCTGGAACCCATGACCCTGGGCCCGAAGGAAGGGCTGGCGCTGCTCAACGGCACCCAGGTTTCCACCGCGTTGGCCCTGCGCGGGCTGTTTGCTGCCGAGCGACTATTCGCCGCTGCGGTGATTGCCGGTGCGCTGACGGTGGATGCGCTGAAAGGCTCAGATGTGCCCTTCGACCCACGCATCCAGGCGGTGCGCGGCCAGCCTGGACAGATCGCGGTAGCGGCCTTCTATCGCGACCTGCTGTCCAGCAGCCAGATCCGCGATTCGCACCGCGACTGCAAGCGTGTGCAAGACCCGTACTCGCTGCGTTGCCAGCCGCAAGTGATGGGCGCTTGCCTGGATCACCTGCGCTTTGCCGCCGGGGTATTCCTGCGCGAGGCCAATGCGGTGTCGGATAACCCGCTGGTGTTTGCCGACTCCGGCGATGTGCTGTCGGGCGGCAACTTCCATGCCGAACCTGTGGCCATGGCCGCCGACGTGCTGGCTTTGGCGATTGCCGAGATCGGCGCGCTGTCCGAACGGCGTATCGCCCAACTGGTCGACCCGGCACTCTCGGGCTTGCCGGCGTTCCTGGTGGTGGAAGGTGGCCTGAATTCCGGCTTCATGATCGCCCAGGTGACAGCGGCGGCCTTGGCTTCGGAGAACAAGAGCCTGGCTCACCCGGCCTCGGTAGACAGCCTGCCGACTTCGGCGAACCAGGAGGACCACGTGTCGATGGCCACCTTCGCCGCGCGTCGTCTGGCGGATATGGCGGGTAATAGCGCCGCGGTGGTGGCGATCGAAGTGCTGGCCGCCGCCCAAGGCCTGGATTTCCATCGGCCGATGACCACCTCGCAGAAGCTCGAAGAAGTCATGGCGCTGATTCGCGCCGAGGTGCCGCGTTACGACATCGACCGCTACTTCGCGCCGGATATCGTCACTGCGCGGGCCTGGGTCGAGAGCGGGGTGTTCCAGCGCTGGGTGCCGGTGCAGGCGCTGTACGCAGAATGAGCTAAGGCGCTGGCGTTGCCGGTTGCGGCTGGAGAGTGGGAGCGATAGTTCTGCTACTCGACCTCACTCCCAGCTCAGCCGCGCCAGCTTCCACTCATCGTCATCGCGCCACCACTCCAGTTTCACCTGATAGTGCCCGGCACTATCCGGGATCAGCCCTTCGGCGCCGGTCAGGGCGACCCGGGTAGCGGTGAAGGCTTTACGGGTATAGGTCGGGTCGATGTGGCTGCTCTTACCCAGGGCAATCACCTTGACGTGCTTGTGGCGCATGAACAGCAACAGCAGGGTGCGCTTGGCCCAGGTACGATCGAACTGTTGCTGGGCGCGGAACTCGGGGTGCAATTGCGCAAGCACGGCGCTGGTCTGTTTCGCCTCGAGGTTGTCCTGTAATTGTTGCACCGCTGTTTCCAGCGCAGCTTGCGGGTCATCGCGGCCGCAGCCGGTCAGTAAGGTGAAAATCAGTAGCAGGGGCAGGGTAAATAGCCGTGCCGACATGCTGAACTCCCTTTTCATGGTTATGATGCCCGGCAGAGCAACAGAGCGGCGCCCAGCAGGGACCGTAGGCAAAAACACGGGAGCGCACCATGCAGACTTTGTATCCGGAGATTAAGCCCCACGCCCGCCACGAGCTGGCCGTGGAGGCGCCGCACGTACTCTACGTCGACGAGAGCGGTTCGCCGGATGGGTTGCCCGTAGTCTTTATCCACGGTGGCCCAGGCGCGGGCTGCGACGCCCTCAGCCGGCGCTTCTTCGATCCCAATCTGTACCGCATCGTCACCTTCGATCAGCGCGGTTGCGGCCGCTCCACCCCGCACGCCAGCCTGGAGAACAACAGCACCTGGGATCTGGTGGCCGATCTCGAGCGCATCCGCGAGCACCTGGGCATCGACAAATGGGTGCTGTTCGGCGGCTCCTGGGGATCGACCTTGTCGCTGGCCTACGCGCAGACCCATCCCGAGCGTGTGCACGCGTTGATCCTGCGCGGCATTTTTCTCTGCCGCCCACAGGAAATTCACTGGTTCTACCAGGAGGGCGCCAGCCGGCTGTTCCCGGATTACTGGCAGGATTACCTGGCGCCGATTCCGCCGGAAGAGCGTGGCGAGCTGGTACAGGCCTTCTACAAACGTTTGAGCGGCTCCGATCAGATCGCCCAGATGCACGCGGCCAAGGCCTGGTCGACCTGGGAAGGGCGCACCGCGACGCTGCGTCCCAACCCGTTGGTGGTCGATCGCTTTTCCGAGCCCCAGCGTGCGCTGTCGATTGCGCGGATCGAGTGCCACTACTTCATCAACAATGCCTTCCTCGAGCCGGACCAATTGATCCGCGACATGCCCAAGATCGCCCATCTGCCGGGCATCATCGTGCATGGCCGCTACGACGTGGTCTGCCC